>CAYYPN010000226.1:0-5251 GCA_964473545.1 uncultured Planctomycetaceae bacterium | reverse complement strand
GACTTCTCCACGACCTTCTCGTTGACGGCGAGGTCGAGCAGGTCGCCGGTGACGGAGATGCCCTCGTTGAACATGATGTCGAACTCGGCATCGCGGAACGGCGGGGCGACCTTGTTTTTGACCACGCGGGTGCGGACGCGGTTGCCGACGTTCTGGTCGCCGTCCTTGATCGCGCCGGTGCGGCGGATGTCCAGGCGGATGGAGGAGTAGAACTTCAGCGCCCGGCCGCCGGGAGTGGTTTCGGGGTTGCCGAACATGACGCCGATTTTTTCACGGAGCTGGTTGATGAAGATGACGGTGGTCTTGGATTTGGAGATGGCGCCGGTGAGTTTGCGGAGTGCCTGGCTCATGAGGCGGGCCTGGAGGCCGACGTGGGTATCGCCCATTTCGCCTTCGATTTCGGCCTGCGGGATCAGCGCGGCGACGGAGTCGACGACGATGATGTCGACGGCGTTGGAGCGTACGAGCAGTTCGCAGATTTCCAGGGCCTGCTCGCCGGTGTCGGGCTGGCTGACGAGCAGTTCTTCGAGGTCGACGCCGAGCCGACGCGCCCAGGACGGATCGAGCGCGTGCTCGGCATCGATGAAGGCGGCGACCCCGCCGGCCTTCTGGGCACTGGCGACGACATGCAGGGCCAGGGTGGTTTTACCGCTGGACTCGGGGCCGAAGAACTCGCACACGCGCCCCCGCGGGATGCCTCGGCCGCCCAGGGCCAGGTCCAGACTGATCGACCCGGTGCTGACGCCCGGCGGGACGCGGCTCGGATCGTCGTCCAACCGCATGATCGACCCCTTCCCGAAAGCCCGTTCGATCTGCTGGACAGCCCGGTCCAGCGCCTGCTCACGGGGGTCGGAAGCGGTCTTTGATGAGTCGGACTTAGCCATGGTCGCGTCCTTGCGAAGGGATTTGCCGTTGTCGGCCCGAGTGTGGGTTTGTGTCGCCGCTACCATAATCCTGTGCCCCTTTCTCGTCAATGTTAGGTTGATGTCAGCATACCCGAACATCGACCGAATGCAAGGGGCCCGTTCAGTTTCTGTAAGGATTTTTACCGGGTTTGAGCCATCGGTGACAGGATGATGGCACCGGTGCCTGACCGGCGGGGTGCTCGCGGCGGGCGATGTGAGCACGGACATGCCGGCGGTGGGTCGCGAAGCGGGGTCGATCGAAGTGGCGGGCTGGCCTGCGTTGACGTGGATGCGCCGTGGCTGCTCATGCTCGAACGTCCGGGTGGCGGTTTATTCTTACCGGCCACAACTTTATGATGTCCTTCCCCCCCCAACCGACGGATTGCCATGACTTTCATCACCGACGATTTTCTGCTCAGCAACGACGTCGCCCGCACGCTGTACCACGACCATGCGGCCGACCAGCCGATCTACGACTACCACTGCCATCTGCCCCCGGCGGACCTGGCGGCCAACCGGCAGTTCGACAATCTTTACGACGTCTGGCTGGCCGGCGACCATTACAAGTGGCGGGCGATGCGGACCAACGGCGTGAGCGAGCCCTGCTGCACGGGTGATGCCGACCCTTATGAAAAGTTTCTCGCCTATGCCCGGACGGTTCCGCACACGCTGCGCAACCCGCTGTACCACTGGACCCACCTGGAACTGAAGCGCTACTTCGGCATCGACACGCTGCTGACCGAAGACACCGCCAAACAGATCTGGGACGAAGCCAACACACAACTCAAGCAGATGCGCGTCGGCACGATCCTCGACCAATTCAAGGTCGCGCTCATCGGCACGACCGACGACCCGGCCGATTCACTGGAGCATCACGCCACACTCGCCAGGGACTCGCCCTACGCGGACACCGCGGTGTACCCGGCGTTCCGCCCGGACAAGTGCTATCAAATAGCCGACCCCCGGAAATTCAACGACTACGTCGGCAAACTCGAAGCGACGGCCAACGCCAGTTGCGACACCTTCCGGGCGTTCGTCGAGGTCATCCGGGGGCGGCATGATTTCTTTCACGAGATGGGCTCGCGAGTCAGCGACCACGGATTGAACTTCGTGCCGATCGCCACGTGCACCGACGCCGAGGCGATGGCGATCTACGACAAGGTGCGCGGCGGCAGCGACCCGACGCTCGAAGAATGCGACAAGTTCCTCGTTTATATGCTGCTGCTGACCGGCGAGCTCGACGCCGAAAAGGGCTGGGCCAAGCAGTTCCATTTGGGCGCGATGCGCAACAACAACCGCTGGGCGTTTGAGAACCTCGGGCCGGACACCGGGTTCGACTCGATCGGCGACTGGCCGCAGGGAGAGGGCTTGAGCAGGCTGCTCGGCGAGCTGGCGGGTCGACAGAAGCTGCCCAAGACGGTGCTGTACAACCTCAACCCGCACCAGAACTACGTCTTCGCCACGATGGCCGGGAACTTCATGGACGGCCTCACGCCGGGCAAGGTGCAGTTCGGCTCGGGGTGGTGGTTCTGCGACCAGCTCGAAGGCATGACCTGGCAGATGAATGCGCTATCCAACTGCGGGCTGCTGTCGCGGTTCGTGGGCATGCTCACCGACTCGCGCAGCTTCCTCAGCTACCCCCGGCACGAGTACTTCCGGCGTCTGCTGTGCGACCTGCTCGGCCGCGACGTCGAGGCGGGCCTGATCCCCCGCGACATGGCCATGCTCGGCAAAATCGTCGAAGACATCTGCTTCAACAATGCAAGGGAATACTTCGGCATGGCGCTGAAGGGGCGCTGGGCGTAAACCGTTCAGCGATCGCGCGCTGAACGCAGGGTGGATGATGAACTCGATCTGCGTCTACTGCTCCTCGGCGTCGAAGGTCGACCCGGTCTATTTCGAGGTCGCGGCCGAGGTGGGTCGGCTCATCGCCGAGCGCGCCGGGACGCTGGTGTTCGGGGGCAATGGCCTGGGTTGCATGAACGCCGTGGCCGAGTCCGTACACGCGCACGGGGGCAGGGTCGTCGGCGTGACGCCGCGGCTGATGCATGACGAGGGCACGAGCTACCTCGCCGCCGACGAACTGGTCGTGACCGAAGACATGCGCAGCCGCAAGGCCGAGATGGAGCGGCGCAGCGACGCGTTCGTCGCACTGGCCGGAGGCTTCGGCACGCTCGAAGAACTGTTCGAAACCCTCACGCATCGCCACCTGGGTTACCACGCCAAGCCGATCGTTATTTTGAACACGGCCGGGTTCTACGACCCGCTGGTCGAGATGTTCGAACACACGATCCGCAGCAACTTCGCGAAGGATGTGTATCGCAGTTATTACCGCGTGGTGAGTGAACCGGGGGAGGTGTTCACGGTGTTGGATACGTGGGCGTGCTAAGCCGCAAGCGGCTCAGTCAAGACCGACCGTTCGCCACTGGATCCCGTTGCTCGGCTGCGGATACAACCCCGTCAGTTCTTCCATCAAATACCCCATCACCCGCGTGTCGCCGTAGGAGCAGATCGTGACCGCCGACCCGACCCAGACCGGTCGATGCGGCTGGCGGACGTCGTACACATACACCGCCACGGCGTGGGCGTACTGCGTGACGCGGCGACCGCCCTTTTCCTCGTCCCCGACCATCGGCGGGATGCGATAGCTCACCGGCCCGCCGGCGTAGTCGAGGCTGACCACGAACTGCGGGTCCGCCGCGTCCAGCTCAAACCCGCGCTGTTGAAACGCACGCCTTGCCTCGTCCGACGCCTCCCGCAACAGCGCGTTGCGCTCGACCGCGGTGACCAGGGCCTTCTGATCCCGCTCGGCCAGCCAACCGTTATTCGACAGGTGTCGGGCAAACGCATCGGCCACACGCCGGGTCAGCACGCGCCCCCGCTGCGGCGCGGCCGGCGAATGCGCCACGGCAAACCGACCCATCGACTCCAGCGGCACGTCCGCGTCCCGTTGCGCATCGATCTGCACGTCGATCGCCGGCCCGCAACCACAGGCCAGCGCGACGAACATCCCCATGAACAGGAAAGCCAGGCGTTGCACGACAACCAGCATGCGGTAACCCAGGCCTGTTGACAAGTCATAGCCGGGCATTGTGACCCACGACCCCCGCGGGACGACCGGCCGAAGACCGGCGATCGGAATCGCCGGCTATCACGTCACATAGAAGAAGAGGCTATGCCTCGCGGGTGAGGATCGCGTCGGCCATGGCGATGAGCATGTCCCGCGCGTCGGATTCGCCCAGCGTGGCGCATTCGCGTTTGGCCTGGTCGATCAGTTGCCCCGCGCGTTGCCGGGCGTAGTCGACCGAATCGGTCCGAACCAGCAGTTGGGCGACCTGGTGTGCCCGGTCGGCGTGGTCGCCGCGCAACAGGCCCAGCAGATGCTGCCGCCGCGCCGGCGGCGCGGTTTCCAACTGGTGAATCAGCGGCAAGGTCAGCTTGCCCTTTTCCAGGTCCTTGCCGAGCGTCTTGCCGACCACCGTCTCGTTGCCGACCAGGTCGAGCACGTCGTCGACGATCTGGAACGCCGCCCCCAGCCGCGTGCCGAACCGGGCCATCGCCTGGCACCGCGGCTTGTCGGCCCCGCTGACCATCGCGCCCAACTGGCAGGCCACGGCGCACAGCGCCCCGGTCTTGCGGTCGATGATCCGCATGTAGGTCTGCTCGTCGAGCCCGAGGTTGTGGCGGTTGGCCAGTTGCAGCAACTCCCCTTCGCACACCGTGTTGGTCGCGTCGGCGACCAGCCGGGCGGCGACCTGGCTGTCGAGCGAACTGCACAGGTGATAGGCGTGGCTGATCAGGTAATCGCCCAGCATCACCGCCGCCTCGTTGCCGCGCAACGCGTTGACCGTCGCACCCTGCCGGCGGGTGTCGGCCTCGTCGAGAATGTCATCGTGCACCAGCGTCGCCATGTGCACCATCTCGACCACCGTCGCCAGCGTCCGGTGCGCATCGCCAAGCTCCGCCTTCGGCACCGCGGCCTGACCGGCAAGCAGCAACAGCATCGGCCGCAGCATCTTGCCGCGGTACCGCTCGATGTGAACGACCAGGTCATTCACGCACGGCAGGTCGCTGTGCAACTCCGCGGCAAAACGCGACTCGACCTCCGCCAGTTCGCCGGCCAGGGTCTCGCCGAGAGCCTGATACTTTTCATCAATGAGCGCAAGCATGGGTGTGGACTTAACGCGCGTCTCCAGGGCGCTGATGGTTCGCCCATCCTAGGCCCGGTCGGAAGGAATGTCACCACGGCGGGAGCAGGCAGGAAATAGGGCTTCGGGCTTCGGGATGCGCACGACAATTCTTTCCCCTAACAGTCTGTCGGACTTGGTTCCGCTGGTGGGGTCGGG
>CAYYPN010000225.1:0-5265 GCA_964473545.1 uncultured Planctomycetaceae bacterium | reverse complement strand
TTGACGGAAGGAGCCAGACATCCTCACCTGCCGCGTTGCCGATGAAGTCCCACTGGGTCCCACCAGAACGCGGAAAAATCGTGCTGTCGGGCACACGGGTGAACAATTCATCGGGATCGAATTCGGTTTCCGGCGCCGTAAGCGTTTGAGGCGGATCAAGCGTCGCGCCGGGTGCGACGCCGTAGTGCAGTTCCAACTCGCCGGTGTCGTATTCGACGCCGATGTCGGCGTGTCCTGCGGAATATTCGATCGTGGGCGCTGCCTGGGCCGAAACGCCCATCAGTCCGACCACGCTGAGACTTATCAGGAGAAGTCTCCCGCTCCATCTGCGAATCAACATGACAGTAACTCCTGTCTTTGGGCGTTTCCGATCGGATCAACGCGATCCATTGGATCGGCCCGGTTTAGCTCCCTTGCGTCAGCGCGTCGCGGACGAGCGACGCCGGATCAGCATCAGCCCGCCGCCGAGGCCAAGCAGCATGAGCGACGCCGGCTCGGGCACCACGTTAAAGGCGAAGGTCGCCGATTCACTGAGTGCAACAACAACCTCATCATCGAATTCATCATTGACTTCGACATCCCACTGGAATGTCAGGTAATAGACGCCGAGTTCGGTGAAGGCCATGTTGTTGTGAGCGCCGCCGGGCCCGAGCAGGATCGTGTCGTCGCCGCCCACGGGGTCGAGGCCGTCGCCCGAAGCCATCCACAACTCTCCGAGTCCGCCAAATGGGTCATTCGTCCAAAGCGCCACCTCGCCGGGGCCATCGACGTGGGTGAGCGTCCACATCACGTTGCCGAGAACGTCATTCGGGTCAGCGTCATCGCCCTGCAGGTTGTTGAACTCGGCGTAGGCATCGCCGTTCACCGCCGGTCCGGTCCACGGCGCGTTTTTGGCCGACGCTTCGGCTTGGCTTTCAGGCAGGACCCACACGTCATCGGTGACGGGGCCGAGCTTCGCATTGACGGCCAGATCCAGATTGCTACGGTCGCCCCTGGTCGAGTCGGGGACGATGTGCATCACGTCCGCAGGGTTGTAGGCCCCGCCGTCAGGGAGATTCGTGTCATGGTTCGCTCCGCCCGGGATGCCAACATGGGGGAACAGGCCACCGTCGTTGTTTAGCTCCTCGCCGTCACGAGTTGGGTTGACGTTGTAGTTCAAGCCGAAGTGACCGTGCCCGTACTTGTATTCGTAGGCCCTGTCATCGGTCGGCTTGGCCTCGTCGCCCACGGCGAACCAGAAGACCTCGGTTTCCTGCACCGTCTCGCCGGAAGTCCGCTCGCCGGACGCGGTCACTTCCATCTGATACACGCCGGGCTTGGTGAAGGCCCAGTTGTAGTGATCGTGGCTGCCCACGGTAACCTCGAGGTTGTCCGAAAGACCGTCCGAGGTAGCGACCGGTACGCTCAGACCGCCGAAGGCTCCTGCTTGATATAACGAGAAGTGCGATCCGGAGGGGCGGGTCACACCGGTGATCTCGTAATTGATGTTGCCGTTCCAGTTGTCCGAGTCGTCAAGGTCGTCGCCCGCCGTGCCGAGGAACGGTACGCCGGCTGTATTGGCCTGAGGCAAAACCCAAATGTCGCTGCCAGAAGTGGTGCCGAGGAAGTCCCACTGAGACCCACCTGGGGCACTAAGTTTGACACCATCACCTGCCCGCGTGTACACGTCGCCGGGGTCAAACTCGGTATTCACCCCCGTTCCGAGCGGCGTCCCGTCGAGCACACCGTTCGAGCCGAAGTTGTAGCGCAAGTCGAACCCGTTGGTGGCGTCGTACTTGACGCCGATGTCGGCGTGGCCGTCGGTGTACTCGATCGTGGGCTGGGCCTGGGCCGAAACGGCCATCAGTCCGACCACGCTGAGGCTTGTCAGGAGAAGCCTCCCGCTCCATTTTCGTAACAACATGACAGTAACTCCTGTCTTGGGCCTTGCCGATCGGATCAACGCGATCCGCCGGTTCGGCCCGGTTCATCGTCTATTGCAATGGGCGGGAGAAGTTCACGCCGCTGTCGATTACTTTCTTGAGTTTGGGTGCCTGAATCTCCTCCACGTGCGTGTCAGCAAACAGATAGTTGCTGCTGCCGTCGAGGAACTGCGGCGAGCCGTTGGCCCCGTAACGATCGGTGCTGATGTCCCAGGTCACGGTACTCCAGTCATTCCAACTGCGTGAGTGGGTGTGGTCGGCAGTGACGTTGGCCCCCCATCGCGTCGCCCCGACGAACAGGACGTACGTTTCAGTGGGCCGTTCCAGCGATTGCCTCCGAGTGAAGCTTTGGGATTCGTCGATATCACCAAACGGCCCGACATGCGGCACGGCGATCCATTCGTTGAGCATGTAGCTCGAGGCGCTGTTTTCCATGCGCTGCTCGGCTTTCGGGTCGCGCGGGCAGACCCGGACCCGACCGATCTCCCAGATCATCTCGCCCGGGTTATCGGGATCCTCGGCGCGTTCAGCGTCGCTCAGATACGGGGCGAGCGTGTATATCCACGATTGGCTGATATTCGGGTTGCCGTGGGTGGTCTGCGGGAACCAGCCGTCGTGCTCATCCTGAAACATGTGAATGGCCAAGCCAATTTGTCGCATGTTGCTAGCGGAAACGACCTGCTGCGCGATCTGCCGCGCCTTGCTCAACGCCGGCAACAGAATCCCCAGCAGCAGTGCGATGATCGCCACCACCACCAGCAACTCCACCAACGTGAAACCATGCAGGGGTCTGGCCGGATGAGTTCGCACACGCGGCCGATGGCCGACTGATCCACCGGCGAAGACCCCTGCATAGCTGAAACTTCGGGTCGACGCGCTCATCACGATCTCCGTCGGGGTATCTGCACACAGACGATAATGATAACGCGCTATCATTAGGGTGTCAAGTTACAATCTACCCATGCAACGCCAGACCCGACAACGCCAGGTCATCCAGGATGTGTTTCACGATGCGGGGCGCCCCCTGTCCGTGCCCGAGGCCCATGAGCAGGCCAAACAGGCGATCGAACGGCTCGGTGTCGCCACCGTCTACCGCGCGGTCAACGCCCTCGTCGAAGAAGGTTGGTTACACGCCGTGGAACTGCCCGGCGAGCCGCCTCGGTACGAACTGGCCGACCTCGATCACCACCATCACTTTCATTGCACGGTGTGCGATCGCGTGTTCGACATCGAGGGCTGCGCCCTGAACCACAAGCCCGAGTTGCCCGCCGGGTTCACCCTCGAAGGCCACGAGATCATTCTCTACGGCAGGTGCGACCGATGTGCCCCCACCCCCGCCCCCGGAAGGGGCAAGGGAAAGACAGCGTCAAAACCGCGGCGCAGAAAATAGCCGCTTGCGGCTTGGCACACGGTGCTCCGCCGCAAGCGGCTGGGTGTATTGGTCGAAACTTATTCGCCTCGCTTGGGCCTGGGTCGACTGCACAGGGCCAGCGCGCCCAAGCCCAGGATCGCCACGGTCGTCGGCTCGGGAACCTGCGACACCGGGCTGGACACGCGGCCGGCGCCGCTGACGCTCACGCCCTGGTCCAGCCAGACATTGCCCTTGGCGTGAAGCGTGCCATCGATGGTCGTGTCGCGGTCGATGCTCGCGCTGCCGAAGCTGGTCAGTTGCGCTTCGATGAAGTTGTCCCGATCCAGCGAGAGGCTGCGGCCGGTCTGGATGAGCACGCGGCCCGAGCCGGTGTTCTCGACGGCGAACCCACGGTCCGTGCTCCACGAGCCGACCACGTTGATCATCACGTCGCCGGCCGAGGTGTCGACCGAGAGCTTGCTGTCGCGGCCGAGCCAGAGGCTGGAGAAGTTGTACTCACCGGCGCTGAGGCTGAGCGTCACATTGCGGTCGGCGCTGAGCGAGCCGTAGTCACCGGCGCTCAACGACTCGTTGGAGCTGCGGCTGAACCACAGCGACTGCCGGCTTGACGTATTCAGGCCGGGGTTGGTCAGCGTCATCGCATCCCAATCGGCGGGGGTGGCGTTGTCGGTGACCGACCCGCCGATCGTGGCCGCCGCGTTGGCCCAATACGACCCGCGGTAGTCGATGTTGCCTTCGATGTTGACATCGCGGTCGATGCCCAGGCCGCCGAGGGCGACGACCGAGCCGTCGATGTTGACGTCGCGGTCGATCCAGGCGCTGCCGAGGGATCCGAGGGATCCGCCGATCTGCACGTTCCGGGCGGTGCTGAACGATCCGCCGCTGTAGACGGCGAAGTCGTCGACGCGGTTGTCGATGACGCCGGCTTGGCCGACGGCGGCGGTCAGGCCGACGCTCGCCGCGAAGGCCAGGGCGATTACGGTGCGATGTGTCTTGCGAGTCATCATGCTTGTAGCCCCTGATGGCTGTTGGTGCGTCGCCTCCGGTGGGCCGGACCCACGACGCGGGTTCACGAGTTCTCAAGCGATTCGCTCCAATCAACGGATATAACCGGCGCGGACGCAAGCTCAGCCTCGGAAAAATTCGCACGTTCAGCCCAACGCCACCGACCGCCGCCGCACCGGTCGCGTCAGAAACACCCCCGCCACGGCAATCACGAACACCCTCGTCAACGACCGCACCGGCAAAACCGACGCGTTAAGAAAAGGCCATCGCTTGCGCGACGGGTTCATGCTCGCTTCCAGGGCGCGCAGGCGCATCATCACCTGCCGGGCATTGGGGGCCGGGGCGATGCGCCGGGGCGCGGGTGAAACGCTGGGGGTGATCCATACCGCCCGGTCCACCGCCAGCGGGGCCGGCGCCGGGGCGAACGGGTCGATCACCCGCGTCGGATCGCGCGCAGGCTCGTCAAACATCATCGCCGCCCGCGCCGCATCCGCCGCCACGAGCACAATCGTCAGGATGGTCACACGCCAGAGCATCGAGGTCACGCTGCCGGTCGTGCCGTCTGCGCAAGGTGGTGAACCCCGGACGTTTCAACTGAAGGATATAACGGCGACGGACGCAAACGCGGCGGTACCTCAGGGGTTCTGCCGGCGCGTCACAATCCAGCGCAGCTCGTCCATGCCCAGCAGCCGGGCGAGCGCCAGGTACACACCGGCGCCGATGAGCGTGGCCGCGGCCAGCCAGACCGCCGTCTGCATGTGGGTCAGGTCCTGCGTGTCGATGCCCACCCAGCCCGGGGCATCATGTACGGTCACGATCACCGCGGCGGCCATCAGCAGCGTCGCGACGCCACAACGCAGCCACCCGATGACCACGCGCCGATTCAGCAGCCCGATGACGTGGCGTCGCGCCAGCACGAGCAACACCAGGCACTGAATCATCGCGCAGATCGCCGTCGACCAGGCC
>CAYYPN010000224.1:0-5287 GCA_964473545.1 uncultured Planctomycetaceae bacterium | reverse complement strand
GCGGTCAACGCCAACCGTGCCGAGTCGAACCTGGCCACCTTGACCGACGCCGAACTCGAATCGCTGGCCGAGGAGATGGGCGCCGACATCGTGCGTGACTACGAGGCATACGCCGAGCTTGACGCGACGCGCCGCTACGGCACGGAGATCTGGAAGTCGCTGATGCTGGCGGTGCTGGTGTTCATGTTCGCCGAATTGCTGTTCCAGCAGTGGATGTCGCGAAGGAGGTTGGGATGAACCTTCGCTTCATCGGTGACTTCGCGCTGTGGCAGGCGCTGGTGCTGGCCTTGCTGGCCGGGGGGGCGGCGTGGTGGCTGTATCGCCGCGAAGTCGGCAGCGGGCTCAAGCGTTTCGTCCTGCCCGGTCTTCGGGCGCTGGCGGTGTTCATCGTCGTCCTCGCACTCGCCGGGCCGGTCGTTGAAACCATGCACGAGGTCGGCCGCTTCGGCCGCGTGCTCGTGTTCGTCGACACCAGCCAGTCGATGACGCTGACCGACCCGCAGATGGACCCCGGTCGCAAGCTCCTCGCCGCACAATCGCTGGGCCTGGCCAACCCCGCGGCGATGGACCTGGCCTTGCGCGGGGTGACCGAGGACCTGGCCGCCGCGCGACGACTGGCCCTCGACACCGCACGCGAAACCGACCCCACCGTCGATCCGATCGAAACGACCGAACAGGTCACCGCCAGAGTCATCGAGGCGTTCAACCGGTTCCGGGATGTCGACCCCCTGACCGTGGTCAGCCACGTCGAGAAACGCGGCGTCGTCGAGGCGAACATCTACACCGATATCTCCGGCGACAGCATCGGCAACCTCCTCGAAGACGCCGCCTACCCCGGCAATCCCAGCGAAACCGTCGAACTGGACCGCCTGCAGACCGCCAGCCGCGGCGACAACTACGGCACACGCATCCGCGGTTACCTCTACCCCCCGCAGTCCGGGCAATACACCTTCTGGATCGCCAGCGATGACCAGTCGGCGCTCAGCCTCTCGACCGACCACTTGCCCGACAACGCCAAGGTGATCGGTGGCGTGCCCGATTACACCCCCCCGCAGACATGGGATGCAGACCCGAAGCAAAAGTCCGAGTCGATCTATCTCGACGCTTCACGCAAGTACTACTTCGAAATCCTGCACAAGCAAGGCGGCGGCGACGACCATCTCGCCGTGCAGTGGCAACTGCCCGATGGCCAGAAACAGGTCATCCCCGCCTCGGCGCTGGGCGCGTACGGCATGACCGATCGCATCCAGGCCCGCCAGCAGTTCGCCTCCCTCGTCGAGCAGTTCCAGGAGGAGCTGATCCAACCCGCGCAGGCGATGGCCGATCGTTTGAACAACAACCCGCAGGAAGCATCGATCCCGCGCGACGACCTGAACAGCCTCGCCGACGCTGCGGCCCGCTGGCGGCAACGTCTGGCCCAGGCGCTGGTCGGCTACGCCGGGTCGATCGCCGTCAATGTCGATGACAACCTGCAACGTCAGCTTCAGCAGTTCGACCCGCTCACCCGCCTCCAGCGCATCGACCGGATGCTCGGCGGCCGGGCCGAGGGCTTGCTCACGCAACTGGCCAGGGACAATCGCGTCGAGCTGATCACCATGCACAACGACCAGGCCCGGGTGTTGTGGACGAGCACGGACCCGTCGCCGCCGGCGGCGCTGCCGGCCGTCGAGGACGACCGGGCCACCGACTTAAGCTCCCCCCTGCGCGATCGCGTGGGGATCAGCGGCGTGGGCGGGGCGACGCGGCTGCAACCCGGCGAGCGCGCCGTGGCCGTGGTCTTCAGCGACGGCCGCCACAACCAGGGCGTCAACCCCGCCGCCACCGCCAAGCTGCTCGGCTCGCGCGGCATCCCCGTCCATACCGTCGGCATGGGCGCGCATCGTCGGCCCCACGACATCGCCGTCGTCCGGGTCGACGGCCCCGAGTCGGTCTACATCGACGACCGCGTGACCGGCCGCATCCGCTTCGTCGACGACATGCCCGCTGACCAGCCGTTCACCATCAAGGTCATGCACGACGAAACGGTGTTGTGGAGCAAGGAGCTGCGCACCAACGGGTCGCACTACCGCGAGGTCGAGTTCGACTTCCCGATCAGGGACGCCGCCCAGGACGCCGCCGAAGCCTACGACGAGGACGTCACCGTGCAGGGCGTGCCCCTGGTGATGCGCGTGCGCATCGACCCGGTTGAAGGCGAACGCGAGCCGGCCAACAACCAGCGCAACCTGCTGGTCCGGGCGGTGCTGGCCGGTCGGAAGATGCTGCTGGTCGATGGCCGGCCGCGCTGGGAGACCCGTTACATCCGCAACATCTTCAGCCGCGATGACAAGTGGTCGGTCAATGCGTTGATCGACACGACCGCCGGTCGCGAGACCTGGCCGCGCGGCAATACCGATGAATCCTTCCCCGAAGACCTCGAGACGCTGTACACCTACGATGGTGTGATCTTCGGCGACGTTCCGCCGAACCTGCTGCGGGCCGAGGAGATCGAATGGTTGCGCGACTTCGTCGATCGCAACGGCGGGGGGCTGATCTTCATCGCCGGTCGTCGCGGGCATCTGAAAGACTACCGCGACACGCCGCTCGAAACGTTGCTGCCGGTCAGGTGGACCGGGGCCGAGCCCATGCAACCGGACCGCCTGGCGCTGACCGACCTCGGTGAGAACGTCGAGCATCTGCAACTGGCCGGCGACCCGGCCGAGAGCGCCACGATGTGGGAGGGGCTGGACCCGCCCAAGTGGGTCGATGCGGTCGAGCCGGCGATTGCCACCGACGAGGTGCTGGTCGAGGCGGTCAAGGGCGAGCGGCACACGCCGCTGATCACCCGTCGGCGCATCGGCGCGGGGCGCGTGTGGTACGTCGGGTCCGACGAAACCTGGCGCTGGCGTTACGACGTGGGCAACCAGCACATGGAGCGTTTCTGGAACCAGGTGATCAACCGGGTGATGGAGCCGCCTTACGCGGTGCGGGACAAGTACGTGTCGTTGGACGTGGACAAGATCATGATCTCACCGGGCGAGAAGGCCCAGGTGCGGGCGAGGCTGCGCGATGACCAGGGCCGCGCACTCGTCAACGCCGCCGCCCAGGCCCTGCTTTACGATGAGTCCGGCAACGTCGTCGCATCCGCCCCCCTCGAACCCGACGAACAGAGCGGCCGCTACTTCGCCTCGATCGAAGGACCGGAACAAGGCGGCGTGTTCAGCGTCGGAGTTAGTGTGGAAGGTTATTCCGACACCCAGATCAAGGCCCGCACCCGCATCGCCGTGCGCCCCGCCGCCGACAAGGCCGGCGAGATGGCCGAACTCACCGCCGACGAATCCCTCCTGGAAAAGATGGCCGCCGAATCCTCCGGCCAGTACCTCCGCGAGGAGTCGGTCGGCGAACTGCCGGCGTTGCTGAGCAACCTGACGCAAACCCAGATGCAGTCGGTCAAGTATTCCCTGTGGGACGACTGGGCGTGGTTCGTCCCGGTCGTGTCGCTGTTGACGGTCGAATGGGTGTTACGCCGCAAGTGGGGACTGGTTTGAATCCCGGTGGTTCGGGGCGGCATGCCGCCCGTAGAATCCACCACGCAGGAGTCGGCTTATGAATGTGCAACTTTCCCCGGTGACCCTGGCCAAGCTCGAAGCGTTCGCGCGCCGTCGACGGATGATGATCGTCGTGCGCGGCATCGCCGCGGCGATCCTCAGCCTGCTCGCGGCGATGATCCTGATCGCCGTGGTCGATGCGGTCCTCGTCATCGAACAGGACTGGCTGCGCATGGCGCTCAGCGCCGCCGGTTACGGCGCGGCCATCGTGGCCGTGTGGATCACCTGCGCCAAGCTGCTGTTGAAAATCCCCAAGCCGACCGACCTGGCCCGCCTCATCGAAGAAGCCGACCCGACCTTGCGCGAGGACCTGATCTCCGCGGTGGAACTGGGCACGGAACATGGCAAGCCCATCCATGACTCGGAGGTGTTCCGCTCGCTGTTGCAGATGAACGTGGCCCACCGGATGGAGCACGTCCAGGTGCAGCGCCTGCTGCCGGCGCGGCTGATCGCGGTGTGGCTCGGTGGGGCGGCGGTCACCGTCATCGTCTGCATGGCGCTGCTGCTGGTCCCGGGGCTGGACTTCGGCCATCGCATCGCCCGCGCGGCCCTGCCCACGGCCAACATCGCCCGCGTCTCCAATGTCAACATCACTTTCCACAAGCCCGACGTCGAACGCTCGCCCATCCTCATCCCGCAGGGCGAGACCGTGCCGGTCGAGATCGAAGTCGCCGGGGCCGAGGTCGATCGGGCGTACATGGACATCGTCCGGCCCGAGCAGGGTGCCGAACGCGTGCGCATGCAGCCGACCGATCAGCCCAACCGGTTCACGTTCGACCTGCGCACGGCCGAGCGCAGCCTCAAGTTCCGCGCCCGGGCCGGCGATGCGATCAGCCGATACTACGAACTGGACGTCAGGCCGCGCCCGCGCATCGTCGAGTTCGAAAAAACCTACCGCTACCCGGCCTACACGAACATGGACGCGCAGACCGTCGCCGAGGACACCGGCGACGTCGCCGCCATCGAGGGCACGCGCGTCGACATGGTCATGATCGCCGACCAGCCGATCGACCAGGCCGCCATCGAGTTCGAAGTCAACGGCGAAACCGTCAGCCCCGCCGTGTCCGTCGACCGCAACAATCCGTCCCGCCTGCACGCGCAGATTCCCGTCGAAGCCAGCGGGACGTACAAGGTGCGCATCCGCGCCGCCGAGACCGGGTTCGAGAACACGTTCAGCCCGCTGTATGAAGTCGCCGCCAAGCCGGACCTGCTGCCCAAGGTCGCCCTGGAAAATCCGACCGGGCGGGTCATGGTCGAGCCCGATACATGGATCGACCTGCGCGGCCGGGCCAGCGATGACTACGGCCTGGCGAGCGTGCGCCAACAGGTCCGCGTCAACGACGGCGACTGGAATGACATCAACGTCCAGCCCGGCCCCGAGGGCGCGATCCAGCGTCAATGGGACCTGCTTTCGCTGCACCTGGCCCCGGGCGACCGCGTGACGACCCGGCTGGTTGCCGAGGATTTCAAGGGCAACGTCGGCGAGTCGAGTTCCGTTCAGTTGATTGTCGCCGCCGACCAGATCGACCCCGACCAGATGGCGGTGCTCGAGACCAAGCGTCGGATTGCCGCATCATTGGCCAATGTCGTGCAGGTCGCGTCGAAGTTCGAGTCCGCGGTGCAGCAGGCCAGGTCCCGCAGCGATGCGGACTCGTTGGAGCGCTCGCAGGCCCTGTTGGCCGCGGCGTCGAGCGGGAACGAGC
>CAYYPN010000223.1:0-5308 GCA_964473545.1 uncultured Planctomycetaceae bacterium | reverse complement strand
GGCGCTCAAGCGCTGGGCCGAAGCATGCTCGAACGTATGTCCGGGGACGGATGCGCTCGGGGCGTGGGTTATCAGCTCGCCGGCCTCGACGACCTGCCCGACGATCCCTTGGCCAGCCTGTGTCCGGTGGTATGGGTCGTGCACGACAGCGACGCCGATCCCCAGGAACTCAGCGACGCGCTGGACGCGGTGGGGGCGATCCATGCGCCGGCACTGTTGACGCGATCGAAAGAGCATCGCGCCGCGGGGACCGGTTATCAGCCGGGTGTTGTCATCGCGCCGCCGGAGATGTCCGACGACGCGCTGCGGACGTTGATCGATACGCTCGTGTCTCAGGCCCATAACGTCGCGCACCTGCGCCAGGAGCTTTACCTGACGCGTCGCCACCAGGGCGGTCTGCGCGGCCAGATCGACAAGCTCGATGAAGAACTCCGCCTCGCCGCGCAGGTCCAGCGTGAATTTCTGCCGACGAAGTTGCCCAGCCTCGGTGACGTGGAGATGCAGGTGTTCTTCCGGCCGGCCGGCTACGTCAGCGGCGATATCTACGACGTGCAACGACTCGATGAACAGCACATCGGCCTGTGGATCGCCGACGTGGTCGGGCACGGCGTGCCCGCGGCGCTGCTGACCATGTTCGTCCGACGCGCCCTGCCGACCAAGGAGATCGGCACCGGCGCGTATCGCATCGTTCCGCCCGACGAAGCCCTGGCCCGGCTCAACCACGAGATGAGCACGCGCGCCGCCGACAAGATTCGTTTCGCCACCGCCTGTTATGCGGTGATCAACTGCGTGACGCATGAGCTGAGCGTCGCCCGGGCCGGGCATCCGTACCCGATCCTGCTGCGCGGCAACGGCAAGACCGAACTGCTCCAGCCCGAGGGCCCGCTGCTCGGCGTGTTCTGCGAGGAGTCGTTCGAGTGTCGAACGTACCAGCTCGAGCCGGGGGACCGGTTGCTGCTGCACAGCGACGGATTCGAAACGGCGTTCGGCGATGGCGACAGTCACGATTTAACGCGTTACCGCCGGGAATTCATGCACCTCCGCCACGGCACCCCGCGCCAGGCCATGCACTACCTTGAAAATCTGATCAACCTGCAACCCGGCTCGCTGCACCAGGAAGACGACCTGACCGTGGTCATGGCCAGCGTCGGCCAGCCGGCCGGGGACGCGCCGTCACTCGGCGAACCCGGCGTTCCGCAACTGGTCCAGGGTGATGCTTGAACCTTCGCCCCGCTGCAGCGACAGGTAGTGCACGACCGTCCGGGCGATCATGTCGGTTTCGAGGTTGACGCGGTCGCCGACCTGTCGTTCGCCGAGGGTGGTCAGGTCGAGTGTCGTCGGGATCAGCGCCACGTCAAACGTGCAGGCGGAGGTGTCGACCGACGCGATGGTCAACGACACCCCGTCAATCGCAACCGACCCCTTGGGAATCACGTAAGGCATGACCTCCGGCTCGACGCGGGTCGTCAACCGCCATTCGTCGTCCCCGGCATGCACCGCCGCCACCCGGCCGACCGCATCAACGTGACCTTGTACGAAGTGCCCGGCCATGGGGGTGTTTGCCGTGACCGAGGCTTCGAGGTTGACCGCACGTTCGGGGGCCAGATCGCCCAGGTTCGTGCGCGCCAATGTTTCGCGAATCGCATCGAAACACAGGTTGCCGGGGGAGTCGGCTGTTTTTGGCGAATGCGTGAGGCATACGCCGTTGATCGCGATGGAGTCGCCATGGGTGGGCGAGTAGTTCCAGTCGCCGGGGTCGATGATCAGCCGCGCGCCGAAAGCGTTGGGCTGCAATGCTTTAACCCGTCCCTTGCCGGTGATGATGCCTGTGAACATATCGTAAGTTTACCGCGATTTTCCACCGAGCACATTTCGTGCACTTTTCGTCACGATAATGAATCCAATATCAGCGTCACCGGCCCTTCGCACGTGCAAGCGACACGCATGCGCGCGCCGAACCGACCCGTCTCGGTCGGAATTCGCAACCGGCATTGCTCGGCCAATCGCTCGAACAGCGCCGCCGCCGCGCCCGGCTCCGCCGCGTCCGTAAAGCTCGGCCGCGTCCCCTTTTTCGTCCGCCCGGCCAGCGTGAAGTTCGGGATCAACAGCAACCCCCCGGCCACGTCCACCGCCGACCGGTTCATCTTCCCCTCCGCGTCGGCAAACACCCGCAACCCCGCCAGCTTCTCTGCCAGCCACTCGACATCGCGTTCCGTGTCCGCCGCCATCACCCCGACGTACACCAGCAACCCGAGCCCCGTTCGACCGACGACGCGGCCGTCGACGCTGACGTGTGCTTTGGTGACTCGACAAACGACCGCTTTCACCACGTCGGCTCCCCGTCGGCGAGCAAACGTTCGGCCGCCGCCTGGTGCACCGCCGCCAGCCGCTTGCGCAGCGCCGCCGGCTTGCGCACGTACACCTGGTCCCCATATCCCAGCAGCCACCACGTGATCTCGCCCAGCCCGTCGATCGTAAACCGCATGCGGCAGCGCCCGTCTTCCAGCAACTCATGCTCCTGCGTGTGATGCCAGCGGACCTCGCTCACATTCGTCGCCACCTTCGGCGAAAAGTCCAGCTCGATCGCGTATTCCCTGCCCTCGGGGATCAGCGACCACGCATTGCCCAGGTGCTTGTGAATGTCAAAACCTCTGGACTGCTTGAACGACTTGCCCGTCACGTTCAGCGACACGATGCGCGCCAGCTTGAACATCCGCACCTGCTTGTGCTTGACGCTGTAACCGATCACGTACCACGCCCGCACCGCCCAGTGCAGGTGATACGGATGCATCGCGATCTCGATGCGCTGCTTGTCGAACAGCGAGTCGTATCGCATGCGACAGATCCGCCGCTGATCGATGGCTTTCTGAAACGCCGCGAAGTGGTCGGCGTCCTGCTGCACCTGCGACACCGCGCCGCCCCGCACCGACACGTTCAGCATCAGATCCGCGGCAACCTCCCGATACGGGGCCGGCAACGTCGCCGCCAGCTTGCGCACCGCGTCGATCGCCGACTGATACAGCGGCTGACTGCGACTGTCCTCGGCCGACCGCGCCAGCAGCATCAGCCCCAGCGTCTCGTTGATCTTCAGATTCACCGGCGGCAGGAAAAAGCTCGGCTCGATGCGAAAGCCATGCTCCTCATCATGCTGGTAGGGCACCCCCGCGGTCTTCAATGCCGACAGATCACGAAACAGCGTCCGCCGACTGACGCCCAGTTCCTCGGCGAGTTCGGCCGCCGACCGCGACGTGCCGCTCTGCATGACGGTAATCAGACGAAGCAACCTGTGGATGCGGGTGATGTCCATGGATTGATGAGAATGACGAGTGACGAGTGACGAATCAAGTTCGAATGACGAATGACCAGACGCGGTTGAGCCGCGTTACTTGCCGCCGCTGCTGCGGTATATCCTGCCGAAGATCAGATTCAGTTCCTTGGCTTCCTGCCACAGGCTGCGGGCCGCATCCGCCCGGTCGGCGTCGGCGCGAACGATCAATCGCAGCCAATGCTTGGTCTCGGCCGACTCGCGGCGGCACAGACTGATGCGATGGCGAAACTCCTTGCGTGAGCCGGCATCGTTCGCCTCGGCGTAGTTCGCGCCGATACTCCCCGAAGCGCGAACCACCTGTTCGATCAGCTTCACGGTCACCGGACTGACCGGCACGCCCTTGGCAAAATCGATCACGGCTTCGCCGAATCGCGACGCCCTTTCGCCCAGATCGTAGGGCGGCCCATTCGATTCGTCCTTCGGACTTGATTCGTCATTCGACATTCGTCATTCCCCGAAACAGCCTCATCCGGCGAACGCGTCGGCCACGCGTTGGGTGACGTCCCAGAGGTTGTCCGAGCGGAAGGCGCTGGCGGTGCCGCGGAAGTTGGCGTGACGCTGGTGGTGGTTCCAGTGGCTCTGGCAGCGGTGGACGGCGTCGAGGGCCTGCCGGGCGAGCATGCCGTCTGGCTTGCGCCGGCCGCGCCGGTGCGCCACCATCGCCGCCAGCAGGTCGTGCAGCACCTCGGCCAGGCTCTCGGCATATTCCATCTGGTGGATCAGCGCCTGCCCGGCGCGTTCGCCGAGGCTGTGGGCGGTCTGTTGAATCGCGCGGCGGTCGCGCGCCAACCGCTCCACCGCCCGCTGCTTCTCGGCCAGCGCCTCGTCCAATGCCGCGTCGCTCAGCCGCTGCACGATCCGCCAGCCGGCCTCGGCGTCGATCAGGTCGTCCTGGATGAAGTTGCCCGACGGGTACCACGGATCGGACCGCCCGCCGGCGAACGGGCCGATGTAGAACATCTCCAGCGCCGTCTCGGTCGAGTGCGTGAGCGTCTGGTGTACGGCGGCGAGGGCGGCGTTGTCCGAACACGCCAGGTGTTCGGTGATCCACTGCCGGGCCAGGTCGTCGAGGTTGACGCGGGGGTTGGCCGCCAGTTGCGGCACGGCGACGACGTTGGACCCGATCCACGCCTCGGCGTCGGGCCCGACGTAAGGCCCGCCGTATCCGCCGCCGCGCACCCACGCCCAAAGCCCGGCCAGGTTCACCCGGCTCGACGCCTCGGCCAGACCCATCGTCGCCCCGACCTCCGGCATCCCGTCCCGCCACAGCGGCGGCTGATAATTCGGCATCGCCCCCTTGCCCTCATACTCACGCTGACATTCCAGCTCGTAAAGAATGGGCCGATCGCCGAAGCACAGCGACGAGCCGTTCCACTTCTGGTACCGCCAGAAGTCGGTCTGCGTGAACTTGAACGACAGGATCAGGTTCTCTTTGTCTTTGGGCAGGCGCGGGGCGAGATCGCGGGCAATGGTTTCGACGTCGTGCAGCCCGCCGGGGCGATTGTTCCACGCGCGAACGATGAGCTTGCGGCCGAGCCTGCCGACCACCAGGTCGTGGTAGAAATTGATGTACCGGGCGAGTCGGTCGACCTTGCTCAGCGAACTGCATCGGGCGCAGTGCGGCGTGTACAGGTCGTTGCCTTCGAGGAAGGGGGTGCGGTGGGCTTCGGTCTCGCCCAGCCGCAGCACGAATCCGGCGATCTGCGGGAAGCGGGCGGCCAGGGCGTCGAGGCACTGGCCGGACATGTCCAGCAACTCGTCCGACGCCGGGCACAGCGTCTTGCCTTCGCGGACGCAGGTCATGGCCGACCCGATCAACTCCCCGGCCAGCGCCGGGGCGTCGAAGAACAGGTAGACCTCCAGCCCCGCGGCCCGGGCGGTGTTGATCGTCTGCTCCACCGAGTCGTAAAGCTCGCCCACCCAGCGACGATACTCCCCGGCCGCCAGCGTGTCGGGGTTGAGCAACCCGCTGAGCGCGGT
>CAYYPN010000222.1:0-5349 GCA_964473545.1 uncultured Planctomycetaceae bacterium | reverse complement strand
CGGGCTCAAGGTGTGGCACCATAACGCTACGTTGCAAGTGAAACCGCGCTAAACATACGACTTCCCTCTTCCCTGTGCCTGCTCCCTGTGCCCGCCCCTTCACACCTTCCGATCCAGCAGCCGGTACTGCACCGCTTCGGCCATGTGGTCGGCGGTGACCGTCTGGCTGCCGGCGAGGTCGGCGATGGTGCGGCCCAGGCGGCGCAGCTTGTCGTAGGCCCGGGCGCTCAAGCCCATCTCCGTCATCGCCGCCCGCATCAGTTCCTTGCCCGGCTCGTCGATCGCCGCCAGCTTGTCCAGCATCCGACCCGACAGCACCGCGTTGACCTGGAACGGCCCGCCGTTGCGCTGAGCCTGGATGTGCCGCGCGGCCATGACCTGCTCACGCATCGCCTTCGTGCTCGAACCGGCCGGTGGAGCCGACAACTCGCGGTAGGCGATGCGCGGGACCTCGACATGAATGTCCACGCGGTCGACCAGCGGGCCGCTGATGCGCGACAGGTACTTGTCCATTTCGCGCTGGCCGGCTTCGTTGGTGGCGAAGTCCCCGCCGCGCGTCGGGTTCATCGCCGCGATCAGCATGAACCTTGCGGGGAAGCGGATCGATGAATGGGCGCGGGCGATCGTCACCACGCCGTCTTCCAGCGGTTGGCGCAACGTTTCGAGCACGGTGCGGCTGAACTCGGGCAGCTCGTCAAGGAACAGCACGCCGTGATGCGCCAGGGAGACCTCACCAGGTCGCGGAATGGTGCCGCCGCCGATCAGCGCCGGGGCGGATGCGGTGTGGTGGGGCGACCGGAACGGCCGGCGCGCCAGCAGCGCCTCGCCCGAGGTCATCAGTCCCGCCGCCGAGTAGATGCACGTGGTCTCCAGGGCCTCGTCGCGACTCAGCGGCGGCAGGATCCCCGGCAGCGCCCGGGCGCACATCGTCTTGCCCGTCCCCGCCGGGCCGATCATGAGCACGTTATGCCCGCCGGCCGCGGCGATCGTCAGCGCACGCTTGACCGTCTCCTGGCCCCGGACATCGGCGAAATCGACTTCCGGTGGCGTCGACGCAATCTCCTCGTCCGCATCGAGCATCGGTTGGGGATGGATCGTGTGCTGACCATTCAGGAACGCGACGATCGTCGCCAGTGAGTCGACCGGATAGACCTCGATGTCCCCCGCCGCGGCCGCGGCTTCCCTGGCGTTGTCGATGGGCAACACCACGCCGTCGCACTTGAGGCGGCGGGCCAGCATCGCCATCGAGATCGCCCCCTTGATCGGCCGCACCCGCCCGTCCAGCGCCAGCTCGCCGGCGAACAGCAGCTTGCGATGGGTCTGTGTTTCGATCGTCCGGTTGGCCAGCAGCAACCCCACCGCGATGGGCAGGTCGTACACCGGCCCTTCCTTCTTCACGTCCGCCGGGGCGAGGTTGACCAGCAGGCGGTTGAGCGGAAACGGGTACCCGGAGTTGACGATCGCCGACCGCACGCGCTCGACCGATTCCTTCACCCCGGCATCGGGCAGGCCGACGATGGTGGTCTTCTGCATCCCCCGCTCGGCCAGATCGATTTCGATCTCACACCCAATCGCATCGATCCCCTGGAGCACGAAGCTATGGACTTGCGCGAGCATGGTATGAAGATAGCCACTGAGCCACGAAGCCACAAAAGGGTTCGGCCGCGTTGGGCGTCGGTTAAACTGCCCGGCATGGATCGCCCGGTCCTCCCGGTTCCAGAGCCACTCAGTCTTCCAACGCCGGCACCGGCGGGGGGTCGGGCGCGAGATCGGGGCTGAAGTCGGCGAAGGCGGCGTAGATCGTGATGACGATCACCACCAGCGCGATGCCGGTGGGGACGGCCCACCGCCAGGGCGTCATGTCCACGTCGCCGGAGTGATCCTGCACCCAGCGGGACGCCAGCGGCCGCATCCGTCCAATGACCAGCATCAACAACACGAGGAACACGAACACGCCCCCGAGGAAGTGGAACTCGTTGATCCGGCCGACCCAGGCACTGAACGGCGGCGCGAAGTAACCGGCGGTGATGATCGCGATGCCGGTGACCAGGGCGACCTTGGCGGCGAGGGGCGGGACCCGCCGCGCGGCGATCCCCACCACCACGAGCGCGAAGATCGGGATGAAGTAGATGCCGTTCATCTGTTGCAGGTAGGCGAAGATGCTTTCCTGCCCGGCCAGCAGGGGGGCGATGACCATCGCCGCCAGCGCCATGGCCCCGCCGAAGTATTTGCCCGAATGCACCACCTCGCGTTCCGAAGCGTTTTTGCGGAGCACCGCCTGGTAAAGGCCGATGCTGAACAGCGTGGCGGTGGCGTTGAGGGCGGAGTTGAACGAACTGAGGATCGCCCCGACCATCACCGCGGCGAAGAGGCCGGTCAACGGCGCCGGCAGCACATCGTTGACCAGCGTGCCGTAGGCGTGGTCGGCCTTCACGCCCTGGTCGGCGTACAGGTAGAAGGCCATGATGCCCGGCAGGACCAGGTACAGCGGGCCGATCAGTTTCAGCCCGCCGGTCAGCAGGACGCCCTTCTGGCCCTCGGCCAGGGTGCGGGCGCCGAACGTGCGTTGGATGATCTGCTGGTTGGTGCACCAGTAGAACAGGTTGATGATCAGCACGCCGGTGAACAGCGTGCCGAAGGGGACCTGCTGATCGGGTTGTCCGATGGAGGTGAGTTTGTCGGGCACCGCTTCGCGGAGGGTGTGGACGCCTTCGAGGACGCCTTCGCCGCCGCTGACCGCCTGCAGGCCGAAGTACGTGATGAGCAGGCCCCCGATGAGCAGGCCCACGCCGTTGATCGTGTCGGAGATGGCGATGGTGTGCAGCCCGCCGAAGATGGCGTAGATCGAGCCGATGATTCCGACCAGCCAGACCGTGCCCCAGAGGATCGCGGTCTGCGACTCGATGCCGGTGAGGCCCGGGATGTCGAGCATGCCCATGAGCCCGACCGCGCCGGTGTAGAGGATGATCGGCAGGAGGATGGTCGCGTAGGCCAGCAGGAAAATCAGGTTGGCCAGGACCTGCGTGCCGTGGTCAAAGCGGTATTGCAGGAACTGCGGCAGGGTCGTGATGCCGCTGCGTAGAAAGTAGGGAAGAAAGATCAGCGCCATGGCCACCAGCGCGATGACCGCCAGCACTTCCCACGCCATCACGCTCAGCCCGTCGGTGAACGCCGACCCGTTGAGCCCGACCATCTGTTCGGTCGAGAGGTTGGTCAGCAGCAGCGAACCGGCGATGAAGGGAAACGCCAGCGATCGCCCGGCCAGGAAGTACCCGGCGCTGGTGCTGTGGTCGCGGCGGCGGGTCGCGAGGTAGGTGACCAGCCCCACCAGACTCGTGAAGCCGACGAACGATCCGATCGTAATGACCTGTTCCATCTGCCAGATTCCCCGCTCGAATTGAATGACAGGTCACATTATGCATCATCCACCGGCGGAGAAAAACCCATCGCCCGGTGGCCCCGTCGGCGGGGCATGCCGCGTCGGGCGAAAACGGTGCGTATTCCCGCCGGCCGACCAACTACAATGCTGTCGTGAACGAACGCCGGGTCATTCTGCATGTCGACATGGATGCGTTTTTCGCGTCGATCGTGCAGCGCGACACGCCCGAGCTGCGCGGCAAGCCGGTGCTTGTCGGCCACGACGGGCCGCGGGGGGTCGTTGCCGCGGCGAGTTATGAAGCCCGCGCCTTCGGGTGCCGCTCGTCCATGCCCGTGAGCCGGGCCCGGCGGTTGTGTCCCGATGCGATCATCGTCGGCGTGCCGGGCCAGTCGATCCGCGACGCCAGCGGGGCGCTGTTCGACCTGCTGGGCGAGTTCAGCCCGCGGGTCGAGCCGCTGAGCGTGGACGAGGCGTTTGTCGACCTGACCGGAGCTGAACGTCTGCTCGGTCCTCCGGACGAGGTGGCCCGACGGATCAAGGACCGGATTCGCCGGCGACTCGATCTGACCGGGTCGATCGGCGTGGCGCCCAACAAGTTTCTGGCCAAGCTCGCCAGCGACCTCGACAAGCCGGACGGCCTGACCGTCGTCGACTTCGCCAATCCCGCGGCGTGGCTGGCGGGGATGCCGATCGGGCGCATGTGGGGCATCGGCCCGCGCACCGAAGCCCGCCTCCACGAGCGCGGCATCCACCGCTTCGCCGACCTGCAACAGCTCGACCCGCAATGGATGCTCGCGTTCTTCGGGTCCGATGCCGACCGCATCCGCGACCTGGCGCACGGCCTCGACGATCGCCCGGTCGTCCCCGATCACCAGGCCAGGAGCATCGGCCACGAGCAGACGTTCGGTGAGGACGTGGCCAACCCCGACGATGTGCGGCGCGTGCTCTTCGACCAGGCCGAACAGGTCGGCTGGCGGTTGCGCCGGCGGTCGCTGCACGCCGGTCGGGTGACGGTGAAGATCCGCTACGGCGACTTCGAAACCATCACGCGATCGACCACGCTGCAAGCGCACACCGATTCGACCCGCACGCTCTGGCAAACCGCCCGCGGGTTGTTCGACACATGGGCGGCCGACGCGTTTCGTCCGGTCCGCCTGATCGGGATGTCCACGAGCAATCTCAGCCGGGGCGAAGGGCAGTTGGGCCTGTTTTCCGGGGGCGAAAGCGAGGGCCGCGATCGGCGCATCGACCAGACCCTCGACGCGATCACCGACCGCTTCGGCAAACGGGCCGTCCAGCACGGCGCCGCCATGCAGCCGCCCAAACCGATCTACGACAAACCGTGAGGCCGAGCGAACAGCGAAGCGGCGAACAGCAAACAGGAGAGCAACACATTTGGCGGTCGATCGAAGATCGACGCGTCCCTGAGCCCTGAGCCCTAACCTATACTCCCCCCATGGACGCCCTCGACCTTTACAACAATCGCGGCGACTGGCACGAGCGGTTGGACTATGTCGTGCAGACCATGCGCGAGGTCTCGCGCCACACCGATCCCCAGGCGATGGTTACCGCTTACTCGCAGCGCATGCGGTCGACGTTGCCGTCGGATCGGTTCCTGTCGTTGAGCCGGCGGGAAGTGACCGAGCCCTACTTCCTCGTCGTGCGCGACCTGGTCGGCGACGAGCGCGACGAACCCGGCCGCGACGTCTGGCATCATCGCGATGACCTGCCCCACCTGCAGGGCGGCCTGCTCGGCGAACTCATCTATGCCAACGACTTTCGTTACATCCCCGACCTGGCGCCCGATCCCGACGACCCGGCTTACCCGTATCTCGAAGGTTACCGCTCGCTCGTGGCGATCCCCGTCTTCGACGCGGGCCAGACGCTGAACATGATCGTGCTCCTGCGCCGTGAGCCCGAGGCTTACCAACCCGAAGCCTTTCCCCAGATCGTGTGGACGAGCAACCTGT
>CAYYPN010000221.1:0-5386 GCA_964473545.1 uncultured Planctomycetaceae bacterium | reverse complement strand
CGGCCGCATCCCCCACTCGCTGTTGCTGGAGATTTTCAGCAAGGCGGGCATCGGCACCGAGATCGTCCTGTAATTCACGGGTCGATCGCCTCCCCCGCGAGCAAGCCATGCAGCATTTCCTGGAAATATCCGATGCCTCCGATGAGCAGTTGATGCACATTCTGGAGGCGGCCCACCGGTTGCGCGACGAGCGACAGGCCGGCGATCCCAACGAGCCGGTGCTCATGGGCCAGACGCTGGCGATGTTCTTCGAAAAGCCGAGCCTGCGCACGCGGGTAAGTTTCGAGCAGGCGATGTACGAACTGGGCGGCCAGGCGATCGTGCTCGGACGGGATGAGATTCAGCTTGGCAAACGCGAGAGCGTGGCCGACTTCGCCCGGGTCGTCAGCGGCATGGTCCACGGCATTGCCGCACGTGTGTTCAAGCACGAGTACCTCGTGGAGATGGCCGAGTACAGCGACGTGCCGGTGATCAACATGCTGTCGGACCGGGCGCACCCGTGCCAGGCGCTGGCGGATGTGATGACGATGCAGGATGAGTTCGGCCGAAACATCGCCGGTCGCACCGTCGTGTTCGTGGGTGACGGCAACAACTGTGCCCGGTCGCTGGCGGCGTTGTGCGACAAGCTCGACGCGCGATTCATTCACTCGGGACCGGCGGCGTACCAGATCGAAGACGCCGCCGACCCGGTGCGGTGGATCGAGGATCCGCGGGCGGCGGTGGCCGAGGCCGACGTGATCTACTGCGACACGTTCGTGTCGATGGGCCAGGAAGAGCAGAAGGCCAGGCGTCTGAGCGATTTCGCGGCCTATCAGGTGAACGCGAGCCTGCTCGCCGCGGCGCCGGCCGAGGCGATCGCCCTGCACTGTCTGCCGGCTTACCGGGGCGTCGAGATCACCGACGAGGTGATGGCCGGCGGACAATCGCGCGTGTTCAACCAGGCCCACAACCGCCTGCACGCCCAGAAAGGCCTGCTCGCGGTGCTGATGGGCGGGATGTAACAACTCAACCGCGGAGCGGCTGTGTCGCCCCGCGGTTATGATTTCATATCATGCCCGAGATCGACACGGACAAATTGTTGCTGATCGTGGTCGGGGCTCATTTGAATGCGGAGGCTTCGGATCGGCCGCTGGCTTATCAGTTGCAGGAGACGATTCAGAATCGCCTGCATCGCATGACCGGCACGACGGAGTGGCCGGTGTTGCCGCTGACGTGTACGGATGTGTGGTACCTCAACCATGAGGAGCTGCAGCCGCGGCCGGTGGTGTCGATCGGCGGGCCGGGGGTCAACGCGCTCAGTGCGTACCTGTACCAGAAGCTGCCGACCGCGTTGGCGATCGAGGATCAGCTTGTCGTGCAGTTCGACGTGGACCTGGCGGACATGCGGTGTGCGATCTGGGGGATGGATCGCCGCCACACCGCCGCCGCGGTGGAGTTGTTTGAGAACAAGTATCTCAACGACTGGTTGAGTGCGGCCGTGGAAACGATCGACTAGCGCGACATTGCCTCAGGCGGTCGCTTCGGCGGGTTTGCGTTGCTCGGTTTCTTTGGGTGCGGCGCCGCCGGCGGTGTCCCAGAAGATCAGGCCGGGCTCGAACGGGCTGGCCATGTCTTCGCTGCCGGGGAGGATTCGCACGGCAAAGCCGTGCCTGCCGCTGTTGTTGACCTTCAGTTCGCCGACGAAGCGGTGGCGGCCGTCGCCCAGGTCTTCGGCATGGTCCAGGTCCACGCTCGAGCCGGAAGCGATCGCGCCGTCGCCGTCGAGTTCACCGTAGTAGCACTGGATGCGCACCTCGTCGGGCTTGATCTGGCCCAGATGGACGTCGGTCTTGATCTTCAACGGTTGGGCCACGCCCAGCGGCTGGGTGGTGTCGGCGTCGAGCGACTCCACCCGCAGCTTGCCCCAGTGTTCGCGCAGGTGACGTTTCAAGCTGTTGAGGTCGATCGCGGCCACCAGGTCGTCGGCACACAGATGCGTGGACCGCTCGTGGGTCGGCAGGTAATAATTCTCCGTGTACTCCTGCACCATGCGGTTGGTATTGAACCGCGGGGCCAGCAGGCGCAGGTCCTTCTTGATCCATCGCACCCACTCGCGCGGCAGATCCTGCTCGCGCTCATAGAACATCGGCACGACGCTCTTTTCGAGCAGGTCGTAAAGGGCCTGGCTTTCAACCTGATCCTGGTAGTCGTAGTTGGCGTAGGTCTCGCCGTGGCCGATGGCCCAGCCCAGGTCCTGCTCCCATGCCTCATCCCACCAGCCGTCGAGGACGGAGAGGTTGAGCACGCCGTTGAGGGCGGCCTTCATGCCGCTGGTGCCGGAGGCTTCCATGCCGCGACGCGGCGTATTGAGCCAGACGTCGACGCCCTGCACGAGGTGGCGGGCGACGTGCATGTCGTAGTTCTCGATGAACACGATGTGGCGTGCCCCACCGTTTTCCCGGGCGTAGTGCACGAGCTGGCGAATGAGTTCCTTGCCCTGGGTGTCGGCGGGGTGGGCCTTGCCGGCGATGACGAGCTGCACGGGGCGATCGGGGTCGCAGAGAATCTTATGCAACCGCTTGGGATCGCGCAACAACAGGTTGGCGCGCTTGTAGGTGGCGAAGCGACGGGCGAAGCCAATGGTCAGCGCCCGCGGATCGAGCACACCGGCCGCCTGTTCGAGTTCGGCGGTGGAGGCGCCGCGCCGTTCGAGCTGGCGGCGCAGGCGACGCCGCACCCATGTGACCAGGTGCTGGCGACGGTCCTGGCGGACGCGCCACAGTTCTTCATCGGGAATCTCGTCGATCTCCTCCCAGACCGACTGGTCCTCGGGGTTGGTCTGCCACTTGAGCGACAGGTACCGGTCGAAGAGTCGGGTGATGTCGGAGCTGAGCCAGGTGCGGGCGTGCACGCCGTTGGTGACGTGGCCGATGGGCACTTCCTCTTCCGGCAGGTCGGGCCAGATGCCCTTCCACATTTCGCGGCTGACCTTGCCGTGGAGTTTGCTCACGCCGTTGTACTGGTCGCTGGTGCGGATCGCGAGCACCGCCATGGAGAAAAACTCGTTGCGGTTGTAGACGTTTTCACGCCCCAGCGCGAGCAGCCCCTCCATGTCCAGCCGGATGTTGGCGACGTGATCACGGAAATACCGCTGGATCAGGTCGGGGGGGAAGCGGTCGATGCCGGCCGGGACCGGGGTGTGCGTGGTGAACAGGTTGCCCGACGCCGCGGCCCAGCGGGCCTCGTCGAAGGCGATGTCATGTTCGGCAATGAGCGTTCGGATGCGTTCGAGGGCGAGGAAGGCGGCGTGGCCTTCGTTCATGTGATACACGGTCGGCGTGACGCCCATCGCCACCAGGGCCCGCGTGCCGCCGACGCCCAGCACGATCTCCTGCTTGATGCGCATCTCCATGTCGCCGCCGTAAAGCTGCGAGGTGATGTTGCGATCGCCCGGCTCGTTCTGCTGCAGGTTCGTGTCCAGCAGGATCAACCGCACGCGGCCGACCATGACCTGCCACACCGCCACATGCACCGGACGTCCGGGCAGGTCGACCGTCACGGTCAACTGCTCGCCCTGGCCGTTGTCGACCGGCTTCATCGGCAGGTTGGCGAAGTCGAGGTTGGGGTAAAACTCCTGCTGCCAGCCGTCGGCGTTGAGGTACTGCTGGAAGTAGCCGTTGCGGTAGAGCAGGCCGACGCCGATCAGCGGCAGGCCCAACTCGCTGGCCGACTTGACGTGGTCGCCGGCGAGGATGCCCAGGCCCCCGGAGTAGACCTGCATGCACTCGGTCATGCCGAACTCGGCACAGAAGTAGGCGATGCAGCAATCCTTCACGTCGCCGTAGTTGCGCTGGTACCAGGTGTTGCGGTCGAGGTGCTCGGTCATCCGATCGTGCACGCGGCGGAGACAGGCGAGAAAGCCGTCGTCCTTCGCCACCTCGTCGAGCTTGTGCTGCGGGCACGAGCCAAGCAGCCGGATCGGATTGTGATAGACATCCGTCCAGAGCTGGCGGTCGACGCGCATGAACAGGTCGACCGCATCCGGATGCCAGCTCCACCACAGGTTGTGGGCGATCTCAAGCAGCGGCTTGAGCGGCTCGGGCAGCGAAGGGACGACCTTGAACGAATGAATGCGAGCGTGGTCGGGACTGAGCATAAACGGCATCCTGCCAGTTAAGGGTGAAGCGATGGCACCGGTTTTCGGACCTGCAATCCAGCAAACGCCGGGCCGATCGCGCGATCGATACCTGACGTTAGCGGTTTCATCGACCAGAAAGCAGCACAAGCTTTGGTTGCCACATGATAAACCATCGCCCCACCGAAGCGATTGGCCTGATCGGGCAGGCGGCAATTCAGCTTAATCATTCCGATTTGCAGCCTATGCGGGCAAAACCTCCGGGTTCACCACGTGCGCCGGCCGCTCCCCGGCCAGCACCGCCAGCAGGTTTTTCGCCGCGACGTGGCCCATCTCCGTCCGCGTGGCGACGTTCGCCGACCCCAGATGCGGCAGCAGCACCGTGTTCGGACACTCGGCCAGCCCCTCGGTCAGGCGCGGCTCATGCTCGTACACATCCAGCCCCGCCCCGGCGATCGTCCCGTTGCGCAACGCCTCCACCAGGGCCTTTTCGTCAATGATCGGACCGCGGGCGGTGTTGATCAGGTATGCCGTCGGCTTCATCAGCTTCAACCGCCGGGCGTCGATCATGTGTTTCGTCTCGTCGGTCAGCGGCGCGTGCAGCGACACGAAGTCGGCCATCGCCAGCGCGTCATCCAACTCGACCTTGGGGGCGTTGAAGTCGCGCTCGAAATCTTCGTGACGATGGCGGGCGACGTAGACGACCTTCATGTCCCAGCCGCGCGACCGCTTGGCGGTGCAGTAACCGATGCGGCCGGCCCCCACGATCGCCAGGGTCCGCCCCACCAGGTCGCCGCCGAGCAGTTCGTCGGGCTTCCATCCGGACCAGTCGCCGCGGCGCATCATCGGATCGCCCTCGGTCACCCGCCGGGCCACCGCCATCAGCAGCGCCCAGGCAATGTCGGCCGTGGCGTCGGACAACACGCCGGGCGTGTTGCACACGACGATACCGCGTTTGGTCGCCTCGGCGACGTCGATGTTGTTGAAGCCGACCGCGTAGTTGCTGACGACCTTCAGGCCCTCGCCGGCCGCGTCCATCACCTCGGCGTCGATGGCGTTGTTGAGTTGCGTGACCAGTCCGGCACAATCGGCCGCACCGGTCAGCAACTGCTCCCGCGTCGCCGGCCGATCGCCCGGACGAAGGGTCAGGTCATGACCGGCCTGACGAATGCGTTGCATCCCGTCGCCGGGAACCGCTTGCGTGACAAATACTTTGGCCATGGCGACAAGGTAAGCAAAAAGCCCACGCATGGCCATGCGTGGGCTTTGGGG
>CAYYPN010000220.1:0-5400 GCA_964473545.1 uncultured Planctomycetaceae bacterium | reverse complement strand
AGAGCCTGGGCGGCTGTATCGGATCGTGGCCCGCTTGACCCTTTGCGAGGGCGGTGCAGAAATATGCTGCGAGTACCCATAACCCAGGCCGAGGCGGGCATGCGGATCGCGTTGCCGGTGTACAACCCGCAGGCCGCGGGCAAGGTCCTGTTGAAAGTCGATTACGAGCTGGATCGATCGATCATCGAGCGGCTCAAGCACCTGGGGGTGGATTACGTGTGGGTGAAGTACCCGGCATTGCAGGCGATCGAGCGCTACGTGAAGCCGGAGTTGCTGCATCGCCGCGCCCAACTCGCCGAGCAGGTCCGCCATGCGTTCGGCAAGGCCCAGCAACAGACCGTCGCCACGATGCAGTTCAGCGAGTACGTGCAGGCGGTCGCCGCGCTCGTCGAAGAACTGCTGGCCCATCCGTCGAGCATGATCCTGCTCGACCACGCCAGCGAGTCGGATCAACCGCTGATCAACCATAGCCTGCGGGTGGCGTACCTGAGCGTGCTGATGGGGTTGAAGCTGGACGCTTATCTGGTAAACCAGCGCTGGCGACTGCATCCGCAACGGGCCAAGCAGGTGACCAACCTCGGGCTGGGGGCGATGCTGCACGACATCGGCATGATGGGCATGGATGACCAGGCGGTACAGCGCGACTCGCCGGACGAACGATTCGACGATCCGCTTTGGCGCAAGCACGTCAAACGCGGTTACGATCTGGTCGGCGAGAAGGTCGACGCCACCGCACGGGCGGTCGTGCTGCATCATCACCAGCATTTCGACGGGACCGGCTTCCCGGAAAGCGATCGCGGCGATGGCCGGATGCAGGGCGTCGAAGGCACGTCGATTCACATCTACGCGCGGATCGCGTGCGCCGCCGACGTGTTCGACCGGTTGCGTTACGGGTACGACGGCGGGACGCCGCGGCCGACCGTCGAGGCGATCGGCCAGATGCTCCAGCCGCCGATCTGCCACTGGATCGATCCGGTGGTCATGCGGGCGTTTGTGCGCGTGACTCCGCCCTATCCGCCGGGTTCGATCGTGACCCTGAGCGACGGCCGTCAGGCCACCACCGTCGAGCATCATCCGGACGATCCGTGCCGGCCGAGCGTGGCGATCGTGGCCGACGACGCGAGCAGCGACGACGAACCGATCGACCTGCGGCACACGCCGGAGTTGAGCGTGGTCGAAGTCGATGGGGTGGATGTGCGTGAGATGAACTTTCTGCCCCCGGAAGTCACCAGCGCCGCGGCCGCGTTTGTGTAACGTGAAGGCAGAAGGCAGAAGGCAGAAGGATGAAGTAAGAAGGTAGAAGGCAAAACAAGGCGGCGCGCGCCGCGCTTCTCACCTTCATCCTTCATCCTTCTACCTTTCCAATATCGTCAACTCAAACCCGTGCTCGAACGGCACGTCGCAGCTCGTCGCGCCGGGCAGGCTGCGGATCATTTCGACAAACGGCTTCATCCGTTCGGCGAGGTTGCCCGTGTTGTCGGCCACGATGAGACATCGCGGCGCCAGCTTGTCGCGCAACGCCTGGAAGTATTCGATCGACTGGTCCTTGTTGGCGTCAATGAAGGCAAAGTCATACGGTTCGGCCGGCTCGACCCCCGGAAGGGTCTGCCTCGCATCGCCGAGGTGGATCGTCACGCGATCGATCAGCCCCGCCTCGGTCAGGTGCTGCGTGGCGGCGTTGACCTTCTTCTCGGAAATGTCGAACGCCTGCACGCGCCCGCCGTGCTCAGCCGCCACCGCCGCCAGGTGCAGCGTGCTGTAGCCGTAGCTCACGCCGATCTCGCACATCGACCGGCATCGGCCGATGCGCAGGATCTGCGACATCAGCCACGCCTGGTCACGCGAGACCTGCATGTGGTCGTCGGTCGTATTGCGAAGATCGTCGACCTTGTCCATCACGGATTGGAGGGTGTCAGGGAACATGAATCACTCCTGGTATCGCGACCCGAATAGCCGGGACCAAACCTGGTCCCGGATCGTGTGCATACTCCAAGGCGGTTGCCCGCATGGGCACCAGCGTGTTCCGGCGGCAAGTTTGCCGCCGGCTATCGGGTCAAAGTCTCGTGCGCCGCGACATGCTCCACCGCGTTGGTGAAAATCTTCAAGCCCACGGCTTCGCCGCGGCGGCGGGTCCATTGCGGGTCGTTGGTCGGGTCGGAAAAGCGTTCGGGGTGCGGCATCAGGCCGAAGATCAAACCCGACGGGTCGCAGATGCCCGCGATGTCGCGCATCGACCCGTTGGGATTATCAACGTAGCGCAGCGCCACCTGCCCGTCGGCTACGAGGCGATCGAGCACGTCGTCGGCGGCGACGAAGCGGCCCTCGCCATGGGCGATGCACAGGCTCAACGCATCCAGCCCGCGGGTCCAGATGCACGGCGAACCGGCCTCGGCCCGCAGGTCGACCCAGCGATTGATAAACCGCGGCACGGTGTTGTCGGCCAGCGTCACCGTCTGGCTCGGCGCCTGGTCGCTGGTCGGATCGAAGTCCGGCAACAGCCCGAGCTTGACCAGCACCTGGAACCCGTTGCAGATGCCGATGATCGGCTTGCCCGCCGCAACAAAACTTCGCAGCCCCGGCAGCAGCCGATGCTTGAGCCGATTGGCCAGGATGCGCCCCGCCGCGATGTCGTCGCCGTAGCTGAAACCCCCGGGAAACCCGAGGATGTCGAACCGTTCCAGCACGTCCGGCTCGGCGAGCACGACATTCAGGTGAATCGACTCGGTCGTCGCCCCGGCCCGGCGAAATGCATGGGCCAGTTCGACGTCGCAGTTGGTTCCGGCGGTGCGAAGGATGAGTGTGCGCGGCTTCATGGCGAAACAGTGTATCAACCCCGCGCCGACGGTGCCTTTGTGCCTCGGCCGCATCGTTACTATGCTCGGCCCCATGGCCCATCAACCGAATATTCTCATCCTCATGTGCGACCAGCTCCGGGGCGACGTCCTGGACCCGGGTCATCCCTGCAAGACGCCCAACCTCGATCGCCTGGCGGCGCGCGGCGTTCGCATCACCCGCGCCTACGCCCCCAACGCCATTTGCTCCCCCAGCCGCGCGAGCATGATGACCGGCCTGCTCCCGCATAACCACGGCGTGCTCACCGTCACCCACTGCGTCGACGAGGACCAGTCCTGCCTGCGCACCGAACATCCGCATTTCGCCCAGCGACTCGAAGCGGCCGGCTACCGCACCGGATACTTCGGCAAGTGGCACGTCGAGCGCTCCCATGACCTGGCACGGTTCGGCTGGCAGGTCCAGTGCGAAGAGGGCGGCGACAAGCTGCGGGCTTACCAGCAGGCCGCGGGCAAGCCCGACGAGGACCCGTGGGTCATGCGATACGAGATGGACACCATCCCCGGCTGGCCGAACGGGCTGATCTACGGCGTGACCCGCGCGCCGATCGAGCAGCGCCGCCTGGGCGTGATCACCACCGCCGCGAGCGACTATCTCGACGAGGCCCTGGCCGGCGACGGGCCGTGGTGTTGCATGGTCAGCACGCCCGAGCCGCACGATCCCTACGTCTGCGGCGAACAGGTGTACAAGCAGTACGACGTCGACGCGATCGAACTGCCCGAGAACATGCACGACGACCTTTCCGACAAGCCCAACCTTTATCGCAAGGCGGCCCGGGCGTATGCGAACATGACCGACGAGCACCATCGCCGCGCCCGCGCCTGTTACTGGGCGAGCATCACCGAGATCGACCAGCAGTTCGGCAAGCTCCTCGACAAGCTCGAGGCGGCCGGGCAACGGGACAACACCCTCGTCATCCTCACCAGCGACCACGGCGAGATCCTGGGCGAGCACGGCATGTACTGCAAGAACGTCGGGGGCTGGCAGAGCGTGTATCACATCCCGATGGTCGCGGCGGGGCCGGGCGTGGAGACGGGCCAGACCGCCGAAGCGCGGGTCGGGTTGCACGACCTGTGCCCGACGCTGTGCGACCTGGCCGGCGCCGAGCCGATCGACGTCGCGGACAGCCGCTCGTTCGCCGGGTTGCTGCGCGATCCGGCGGGCCGGGCGACCGCGTATCAGACGGGTTTCGCCGAGTATGCCGGTACGCGGTTCGGCGCGGCCCAGCGCATCGCGTGGGACGGCGACATGAAGTACTGCATGAACGCATTCGACTTCGACGAGTTGTACGACCTGGCCAACGACCCGCTGGAGATGACCAACCGGATCGACGACCCGGCCTGCGCCGAACAGGCCGAGCGCCTGATTAAGATCATCTGGCAGCGCATCCGCGAGACCGGCGACCACACGATCGAAAGCAACCAGTACCCGGGCCTGCGCGGCCTGACCGCGCCGGGGCCTCGGATCCTGGATGAGTAGGGGCAAACCGGCCAAGCCGGACCTGAGCCCTCTCGGGCGAAGGTCCGGGTACCCGGCTCTTCGCCCTTGAGCTGCGCTCAGGACTCAGAGCCGGCTCGAACAAGAGGGTAACGGGAAATACCCCATGCGTATCGAGCGTCTGGCTGATTATCCGATCATCACCGCCGCGCATGATGCGCCGATGGTTGAGCATGGTCATGCGAACATCAACGGGCCGTCGTTGATCCGTGTGCCGGACTGGGTGCGCGATCCGCTGGGCCGGTACTACCTGTACTTCGCGCATCACCAGGGCAGCTATATTCGCCTGGCGTATGCCGATGCGTTGGCCGGGCCGTGGCGCATGCACGAGCCGGGCACGTTGCAGATCGACCAGACCCCTTTCCAAGGGCACATCGCCTCGCCCGACGTGCATGTCGACCCGGCCAACCGGCGCATCGTCATGTACTACCACGGCCACGACTGGACCGGCCTGCCGTGGAAGCAGATCACCTGCGCGGCGGTGTCCGAGGACGGCCTGACCTTCGAGAGTTTCAGCGAGCCGCTCTGCCAGTCGTACCTGCGCATGTTCACGTGGCGGGGCGGGCACTACGGCATCGCGATGCCCGGCCAGTTCTACCGCAGCGCCGACGGGTTGACCGGCTTCGAAGGGCTGGACCCGACGATCGCCGACACGTTGTGCGGGTCGCGGCCGTTTGTTCATCCGACGTACCTGCCGCGCCACTTCGCCGTGCAGGTGCGCGGCAACACGTTGCGCCTGTTCTACACGCGCATCGGCGATTGCCCCGAGCACATCCTCACGGCGGACGTCGTGCTGACCGACGACTGGACGCGGTGGCAACCCGACGAACCGGTGAGTCTGCTCAAGCCCGAGTTGCCGTGGGAAGGTGCGGGCCGCGAACCGGTCGCTTCGCGCTGCGGCGCGGTGCACGAGCCGGCCTGCCAGTTGCGCGACCCGGCGATCTACGAGGAAGGCGGGCGCATGTACCTGCTCTACGCCGTCGCCGGCGAGCACGGCATCGCCATCGCCGAAGTGTTCGATGACTGATTACTGATCCACTTCACCCGGGTGCA
>CAYYPN010000219.1:0-5434 GCA_964473545.1 uncultured Planctomycetaceae bacterium | reverse complement strand
TCATGATCGGCCCGAGGCCCATGCTCACGGTGGGAAACTCCCAGAACTCGGGCATGAGCCAGGGATGCGGATAGCTGGACAGCCCGCCGCCGTCGGCGAGTTCGCGGCGGAAGTTTTTCAGGTGCTGCTCGGTCAGGCGACCTTCGACGAAGGCGCGGGCATACATGCCGGGGGAGGCGTGGCCCTGGAAGTAGACCAGGTCGCCGCCGCCGGGATGGTCCTTGCCCCGGAAGAAATGGTTTTGCGCGACTTCGTAGAGCGTGGCGCTGCTGGCGAAGGTGGAGATATGCCCGCCGACGCCGCCGCCGGTGTCGTCCTTGACCTTGTTGGCGCGGACGACCATGGCCATGGCGTTCCAGCGGATGATGCTCTTGATCTTGCGTTCCAGCTCCCGGTTGCCGGGGTAGCTGGGCTGGCGGTCGACGGGGATGGTGTTGACGTAGGGCGTGTTGCTCGTGACCGGCAGGTGTACGCCGTACCGCTGGGCGTAGATCTGCAGCTCGGCCAGGAGCTCGCTGACCCGCTCGGGCCCGCGGAGGCGGTAGGCGTCTTCGAGCGAATGCAGCCAATCGAGGCGTTCGAGGCGATCGACGTCGCCGTTGCCGGCGGTGTTGGGGCTGATCATGGTTCAATCCATACTTGAGGCGGGATGAAGTCACAGACACCGAACACGATAGTGTAGCCGAACTCCGGCAGGGGATGGGTCCAGTCCCGGTTCTGCGGTAAATTTGTGGGGGGCGGATGCCCGGACGGTGGCCGGAAATTTATTCCACACCATCAACATCAATACCCCGACAGCAGGCCCAGGTACCACCTGGCCGCCTGGAACGCCGGCTCGAACAGCACCGACGCGAAGAAGAACGCGCCGATGAACATGAACAGCATCGCGCCCTGGTTCGACGGGTTGGAAATGAACCGCGCATAGCCCCGGCTGAAACTCGCGAGCAGGTGCGACCCGTCCAGCGGCGGCACCGGCAACAGGTTGAACACGCACAACAACACGTTGACGAAACCGAACACCCGCACAAACTTGCCGACGTTCGGCAGGATGTGCTCGGTTTCCGTCGGCGCCATCCCCAACCGCGGCTCGTATCGCATGGCCATCCCCAGACCCGTCAACGCCACGATCGACAACAGCAGATTCATCGCCGGCCCCGCCAGCGCAACCCACGCCTCGCCGTGCTTGCCGCGGATGCGGGTGTGATCGATCGGCATCCGGCCCCAGGCGATGCCCGCAATGGCCAGCGCGACAAACGACCACAGCCCCATATGCACCCACGGGTTGACCGTCATGCGCCCCAGGCGGATCGGCGTGTCGTCGCCCCGCCGAATCGCCATCCACCCGTGGGCCAGCTCGTGCAGCGTGATGCTGATGACCACGGTGAACACCACGCTGACGAAATACAGCGGGTCGTGTTCGAACGTCGTGATGAACAATCCAAGCGTAACCACGGCGGCAGTATATCCGTTGTCGGCGACGCGGCGATGACGAACGCTTATACTCGTGCCCGTCTCGAACGGATCGACTCACGGGAGGCGGCACATGCTGCAATGGATTCGCCGAAAACTCCAGGGCTTCGGGCAACCGCGCCGCAAAACACGCGGGCCCGGTCGGTTCACCGTGGATGAGCGGATCGGCCTGCCCCGTCGTCAATACGGCTCGTACCAGCAATACCTCGATCACCAGAGCGCCAAGATCGACCGCCACCGCGAAGGCATCACCCGGTCCGATCGCGACTACGAAACGATCGTCCGCCAGCGCTACGGGCAATGGCCGGACATCGCCGGCCGCGGCATCCTCTGCCTCGCCGCCCGACTCGGCGGCGAGGTACGGGCGTTCAAGTCACTGGGCGCGCTGGCCGTCGGCATCGACATCGCACCCGGGCCCGACAATCCCCACGTCCTGCACGGCGACTTCCACGACCTGCAGTTTCCCGACGGCAGCTTCGACATCGTCTTCACCAATGCGCTGGATCATGTGTTCGATCTGCACGCGGTGCTGCGGGAGGCGGCGCGCGTCCTCAAACCCGCAGGCCGATTCATCATCGAGCTGGCCGTCGTCGAACCCGGTCGTTACGAGGTGCTCGACACGTCGAAGGTCGAGCCCTTGCTCGAAGCGATCCGCGAGCACTTCGTCATCGATCGCCAGGAGCCTCTGCACAACAAGACCGGGTATGTGGATTGGCGGGGGCAGTTGATTGTGGCGCGCAGCACGAAGCCGCTTGCGGCTTAGCCTCGCCCGGGGGCCTGGGCATGATCAAACGTCGCAGCGGCCGAATCGCCAGCAGAATCAACAGGATCGCACTGACATGTCCCAGCCAGCGCGGCAGGACGTGCTGGGCGTGTTCCTGCTGGGCCAGCACTTCGATACCCATGCTCATCACCACCCAGTCCGTGACCAGCCCCGCGGTCATCGCCGTCACCGCAATCGCGACCAGGTACCCCACCACCGTCGCCGTGCCCAGCTCCTTGCGGAGGATGGCGACCGACCCGATGTTCGTCGCCGGCCCGGCCAGCAGAAACACCAGCACCGTGCCCGGCGACACCCCGGCGACGAGCAACGCCGCGGCGATCGGCGTCGATCCCGTCGCACAGACGTAAAGCGGTATCCCGATCACCAGCATCACCACCATCGCCAACGGGCCCCGACCCCACGCGGCGAGCATGTCCTGCCAACCCGGAAACGCCATCACCACCCCCGCGATCACCAGCGCGATCGCCAGCCACCACTTGATGTCATCCAGCAGCTTCGTGAAAACGTAATGCAAACCCTCGGCGAGCTTCGACCACGCGCCCGGGGGCTTGCCGGCGCCCGTCTCGTCATGATGCTCATGCGCCCCCGCCGCCAACGGCGACTTGTCGATCAGCTCTTCTTCCCCATCCCCATGACCACAACACGACGCCGCCCCCGGCGCTTGCTTCTTCGCCGGCGACTCCGCCGGTTCATCCGGCTTCCCCGTCGCCAACGCCGCCAACCCCGCCACCAACGCGCTGAACAACGCCGCGATCGGCCTCGCCATCGCCATGAACGGCCCGAGCAACACGTAACTCAACGCAAACGAGTCGAACCCGATCTCCGGCGTGCCGACGAGAAACGACACGGTCGCCGGCTTGCTCGCACCCTGCCGCCGCAGACCCAACGCCGTCGGCAGCACTCCGCACGAACACAACGGCAGCGGAATCCCGATCACCGAAGCTTTGGCCACCGACCCCACGCCGCGCCGGCCGAGCTGGCGGCTGATGAAACCGGTCGGCACCCACGCCTTGATGATCGCCGCGGCGAGGAACCCGAACAACAGCCAGGGCGCGGCCTCGGCGGTGATGGTCCAGATGCTTCGCAAAATGTCGATCATCACCTGCATGGATCACGCACGTCCGTAAAAGTTACACGCCTGCCCGCCGTTAACACTAGCCGCAAAACGTTAGCAAGGCGACACCTGGAGCGCCAATGGTCTGGTCAGGGGATGGAAGGCGGTTAAATGTTTTGCCCCGTCACGCCGATACATCTCTTGGTGGCGTCGGGGCCATTCACTCGGCTCGTCATCTCGGGATCATCCGGGGCGAGCGAATGGAGCCCGCTGTGCGGGAGCAGTGCCATGTCTGTGGCCGAACCGAGAAATCTGATCGAAGTCCTCAGCCGAATGGAATACTGGCGGCAGGAGCCGGCGGTCGAACGCAACCGCGCATTCAAGCGATTCGAAGTCCGCGGCGAAGCGACCATCGAACTCGCTGAAAGCGCCGGCCCGTCCGACCGCCACACCATCATGCTACGCGACATCTCACGGGGCGGCATCGGGTTCCTCTGCCCCGCCTGCCTCGACCCCGGTACCCTCTGGCGCGTCGCGTTCGAAGACCACGGCCACCGCATCGGCACGCAGGTCGTCTGTGTCCGGTTCAGCCGCCTCGTACAGGACGGCCTGTACCTCGTCGGCGGCCAGTTCGTCGTCGAGCCCTACCTCATGCTCGCCCTGGGCGTCAGCGATGCCGAACTGGCCAACGACATCGTGGACAAGTGCAAGCCGCTCGACACCGCGCAGTTTGTGCCGCCCGACGACCTGGAAGATTAAGATCCCCACAATAAGTCCCGTGTCTCATGGTCCGCTATCATGAAATCCATGGTCGATGACCGATCATGGCCATAGCGTCGATTGGATGTGACGCCCTGGCCTGTGCGGAGGGAACCGCGAGTGTCTGACGCCCCCGATCGCCCCGGCGAACAAAAGGGTCCGAAGTTCTTTATCCTCGATACGAATGTGCTGCTGCACAACTCGGCGGCATTATTCATGTTCGACGATAACCGCGTGGTCATCCCCTTCGCAGTCATCGAGGAACTCGATAAATTCAAAAAGAACAATGACGACGTCGGTCGCAACGCCCGGCAGGTCATCCGACACCTCGACTCGCTCCGCCAGAAAGGCCGCCTCGCCGAAGGCGTGAAATGGAACGGCCACGGCGGGACCGTCCAGGTCGACGTCGCCGAATACGAAGCGCCCCCGGGACTGCGCGAACCCTCCCCCGACAATCGCATCATCGCCACCGCCTGGCACCACGCCCAGGCCGGCAAGCCCACCGTCTTCATCTCCAAGGACATCAACGCCCGAATCAAAAGCGATACCCTCGGCATCCGCACCGAGGACTTCGAGGCCCAGAAGATCGACGCCAATCGACTCTACACCGGCTACCTCGAACTCACCGTCCCCGGCAAACTCATCGACAGCCTCTGGGAAGAAAAACAACTGCCCGTCGATGACCTGGCCGAATACCTCGTCCAGTCCGACGAAGCGACCGGCGAGACGATCGAACACGAACTGCACCCCAACCAGTTCGTGCTCATGAAGGACGCCCTCGACGAGTCGCACACCGGCCTCGCCCGTCGCCTGGCCGACACCGACCACGTCGTCCCCGTCGCCGGCCCGCGCAAGCCCGTGTTCGGCATCCTCCCCCGAAACGTGCAGCAAACCATGGCCTTCGACCTGCTGCTCGATGATGAGGTCAAACTCATCACCCTCCTCGGCACCGCCGGGTCGGGAAAAACCCTGCTCGCCCTCGCGGCCGGACTGGTCAAGACCGTCAACGAACAACGCTTCGATCGACTGCTCGTGGCCCGCCCGATCATGCCCATGGGCCGCGACATCGGATACCTCCCCGGCGACGTGCAGGACAAGCTCTCGGCCTGGATGCAGCCGATCTTCGATAACCTCACCTACCTCTTCAGCACCCGCGGCGGCGGATCGCAACACGCCGACTCCAAAACCCCCGAGCAACGCATCAACGCACTCGTCACCGGCGGACAGGTCGTCCTCGAACCCCTGACCTACATCCGAGGACGCTCCATCCCCAACCAGTTCATGATCGTCGACGAAGCCCAGAACCTCACGCCGCATGAAGTCAAAACCATCGCCAGCCGCGTCGGCGAAGGCACCAAGCTCATCCT
>CAYYPN010000218.1:0-5469 GCA_964473545.1 uncultured Planctomycetaceae bacterium | reverse complement strand
GGCGCGGGCAAGACCACGAGCATCGCCAAGATGGCCAAGGCGATGACCGACGAGGGCCGCAGCGTCATCCTTGCCGCGTGCGACACCTTCCGGGCCGCGGCGGTGGAGCAGCTTGAAATCTGGAGCGAGCGACTCGGTGTGCAGGTCGTCAAGGGCAAGCAGGGCGGCGACCCCGCGGCCGTGGCGTTCGACGCCTGCGAGGCGGCCCTGGCGCGCAACGTCGACATCCTCCTCGTCGACACCGCCGGCTGCACACCCAGGAACACCTCATGCGGCAGCTCACCAAAATCCGTGACGTCTGCCAGAAAAAGATTCCAGGGGCGCCCCACGAAGTCATCCTCGTCCTCGACGCCACGACCGGCCAGAACGCCATCCAGCAGGCCAAGCTCTTCAAGCAGGCCATCGACGTGACCGGTATCTTCCTCGCCAAGCTCGACGGCACCGCCCGCGGGGGGATCGTCGTCGCCATCCGCGAACAGGTCGACATCCCCGTCAAGTTCATCGGGGTCGGCGAGACGCCCGACGACGTGGAACCGTTCGACCCGCCCAAGTTCATCGAGGCGATGTTCAGCGAGGCGTAAGATCGGGCAAGCCGGCCCTGAACGAAGCGAAGGGCCGGGTATGACGGGCACGGCGCCCCCGGCTCTTCGCTCGAAGACTCACTCAGAGCCGGCTTGCCCCAGTCAGACTGGGGCATTTGACGCGGCGATGCGCGGTCGCTGTGGGGATTGGCGCAAATGCGTTGACCGAGCCGGTTAACTCACCGATACTGGTGAGGTTGTCGGGACCGCATCGACATCTCTTCGGGGAAAAGGGGTTTGGCATGAGTCGTGTCGGCCAAGCAGAAGATCATGCCCTGTGGCGCATCCTCGAGATCACGCGCCGCCTGGGCGCCCCGTCGGAGTTGAACGAGCTGCTGTCGCAGGTCATCGACGCCGGGCGTGAGCTGCTCCATGCCGACCGCGGCACCGTCTTCCTCTACGACCATCAGCCCCACGAGCTTTACTCGACCGTGGCCACCGGGGCCAGGGAGATCCGCTTCCCCGCCAACGTCGGCATCGCCGGTGAGGCCGCCCAGACCCGCAAGATCGTCAACGTCCCGGATTGCTACGCCGACCCCCGCTTCAATCCCGAGGTCGACCGCAAGACCGGCTACAAGACGCGCTGTCTGCTGACCGTTCCCCTCATCGGGTATGACGATTCGCTGGTCGGCGTCATGCAGTTGCTCAACAAGGCCGGCGACGGTCCGTTCGATGAACAGGATGAGCAACTGGCCTCGGCCCTCGCGGCCCAGTGTGCGGTCGTTCTGCAACGCGCCTTGCTTCTCGAAGAGCACCTGGTCAAGGAGAAGCTGGAGCGCGACCTGGCGTTGGCGCGCGAGATTCAAAGCCGCGTGCTGCCTTCGTCCATGCCCCAACCGGCCGGGTACGACCTGGCCGGCTGGTCCGACCCCGCCGACGAAACCGGCGGCGACGTCTACGACGCGATCGAGGTCGATGAATATCGCGCCTGTCTGCTGCTCGGCGATGCGACCGGCCACGGCATCGGCCCGGCACTCAGCGTCACGCAGGTCCGGGCCATGGTCCGCACCGCGCTGCGCCTCAAGGCCGGCCTCGACGAGATGCTCCTGCATGTCAACAACCAGCTCGTCGACGACCTGCCGGCCAACCGGTTCGTCACGGCGTTCCTGGGCATCCTCGACGCGACCACGCACAAGCTGACCTACCACGCCGGCGGCCAGGGCCCGCTCATGCACTATCACGCCGCCACCGACAAGTTCGACTGGATCGATGCGTCAACCTTCCCCCTGGGCATCATGGCCGACCCGCCGCTCGACGCCCCGCCACCCATGGTCCTTGAACCCGGTGACATTGTCGCCCTGTGCTCCGACGGCATCTACGAGTACGCCGACCCGGACAACGCGCAGTTCGCCGAAGGCGGCGTCGAAAAGGTCATCCGCGAACACACCGGCGCGACTGCCGCCGAGTTGATCGACCGCATTCGCAACGCCGTCGTCGCCCACGCCCGCGGCGCGCCGCAACTCGACGACATGACCATCCTCACGATCAAACGGTTATAGCCGGCAGCAAACCTGCTGCCGGACGGTTGGAAGTCAAAGGATGTCGCTTTGTACTTGCGCGCTGGTGATTCGGCGGCAGGTTTGCCGCCGGCGGTCGGTCAGAATGACTGGCTCATGTCCGTCGCGACGGTTTCGGCCGGGGCTTTCTTGACGTAGGTGCTCTTGGCGGCCAGGTCCTGGATCATCGCATCGAACTCTTCCCGCGGGGTGGGGATGTCGATGGGGCGGTTCTGGATGCCGCTCATGACCATGGCGTTGCCCAGTTCCAGGCCGCGGATGCCTTCCTCGGCCGGGGCGAGCAGTTCGGCGCCGTTGAGGATCGCGTCGATGAAGTTCTCGGTGATGCCGCGGTGTTCGGGGTTCTTGCCGGGGCACTCGATGGTGTAGTGGTAGCGATCGGGCGTGCCGAAGGCGTTGGTGGTCGTGCGGCAGTATTCGCTGGCCGCCTGGCTGTTGGCGATCATGCGCAGGGTGGGGCCTTCTTCGTAGATGAGCGTGGCGTTGTCGCCGACGACTTCGAGTCGATTGACGCCGGGCGCTTCGCCGGTGGTCGTGACGAACGTGCCGACCGCGCCGTTGGGATACTCCAGCAGGGCGATGACCTCGTCTTCAACTTCGATGTTGTGATACTTGCCCAGGCCGACCTTGGCGGTGACGCGGTTGGGCAGGCCGACCCACCACTGGATGAGGTCGAGGTTGTGGGGGCACTGGTTGATGATGACGCCGCCGCCTTCACCGCTCCAGGTCGCCCGCCAGTCGCCGCCATCGTAGTAAATCTGCGACCGGAACCACTTGGTGATCGTGTAGTTGACGCGCTGCAGTTCGCCGAGCGTTCCGTCGGTGCAGAGCTCACGAATCTTCTGGTGAACCTCGCGGGTGCGCTGGTTGAACATCGCCGCGTAGATCACGTCGGGATACTGCTTGTGCAGTTCATTGACTTCCTCGGCGGCCTTGGCGGTGACGGCGACCGGCTTCTCGGTCAGCACGTGGATGCCCCGGGCCATCGCCTTGGCGGCGAACACCGGGTGGTCGTAGTGCGGCGTGCAGATGAGGATCGCATCGACCAGGCCGCTGTCGATCAGTTCGTCGCCGCTTTCGAACATCTTCGCCTCGGGGGCCTTCTCGCGGCCGCGCTTGCGGCCGGCGTCGGCGTTGTCGGCCACCGCCGTGACCTGGACGTTCGACAGCTTCGGCAGGTAGCTCATGTGCATGCCGAAGATGTTGCCGCAGCCGATCAGCCCGAGTCTTACTTGATCCATTACGTATCACTCCGTTCGTTTACGGTAAGGCGTCAGGTGGGGTCGAACCGGCCTTTATATCATCCCCCGGGGCGTTGGCCAAACGCCCGCGTCAAGGCTAAGCTATCGTCGCACCAAGCCACCGCAACCCCCCTGAGTCGGAGCCGACACATGGTGTTTGAGAATGTTCAGCCCGCGCCGCCGGATGCCATCCTCGGCCTGACCGAGGCTTTCAAGGCCGACCAACGCGCCGACAAGATCAACCTCGGCGTCGGCGTTTACAAAGACCCCAATGGCCAGACCCCCGTCCTCGACTCGGTCAAGCAGGCCGAGCAACGCATCTACCAGGCCCAGAAAGATAAGAGCTATCTGCCCATCGACGGCGACCCGGAATACGGGCGCATCGTCCGGGCCATGGCGTTCGGCGAAGACCATCCCGTCGTCACCGCCAACCGCGCCACCACCGCCCACACCCCCGGCGGCACCGGCGCCCTGCGCGTGGTCGGCGACTACCTCAAGCGCCAGCACCCCGACATCACCATCCACCTGCCCGACCCGACCTGGGCCAACCATCCGCAGATTTTCGCCGCCGCCGGTGTGAACACCGCCAAGTACCCGTACCTCGACCCCCGGAAGCTGGCGATCGACCTGGATGCGATGCTCGACGCATTGGGCAAGCTCCCGGCCGGCGACGCGGTGCTGGTGCACGGCTGTTGCCATAACCCCACCGGCGCCGATCCCGACGCCGACCAGTGGCAGCGGATTGCCGACGTGCTGGCCGAGCGCGGATTGCTGGCGATCGTCGACCTGGCATACCAGGGCTTCGGCGACGGACTCGAGGAAGACGTGGTGGGCCTGCGCACGCTGGCCGACACCGTGCCGGAGCTGATGGTGTGCACCAGCTATTCGAAGAACTTCTCGCTGTACAACGAGCGGGTGGGTTCGTTGAGCGTGGTCGCGGCCGACGCCGACGCGGCCAAGGCCGTGCAAAGTCACGTCAAGGCCGCCATCCGCGCCAACTACTCCAACCCCCCGGCCCACGGCGCGGCGATCGTCCGCACCATCCGTTCCGACGTCGGCCTGACCGAACAGTGGAAGGGCGAACTGGCCTCGATGCGCAATCGCATCAACGCGATGCGCCGGCAATTTGCCGACGGGCTCAAGGTGGCCGGCGGGCCCGACTGGCCGTTCATCGTCGAGCAGCGCGGCATGTTCAGCCTCACCCCGCTGACCCCCGAGCAGGTTGATCGGCTCAAGGACGAGTTCGCCGTGTATGCCGTCCGCTCGGGCCGCATCAACGTGGCCGGCATGACCGAGAGCAACCTGCCGCGGCTGTGCGAGGCGATTGCCACGGTTACGGCGTGACGCGAAATAGCAAGCTCCCGCGGTTGGCCTGCCGAGGCCGCGTGGTTAGAATCCCCCGCCATGATTCACGAGAACTTATCCCAGGCGATCGAAGATTTGCAGGCGCGGATTTTAACGATCCGCGACTCTCTTTAACGTCGATCAACGCCGCCGGCAACTGACGGATCTCGAACCCAGGATGAACGAGCCGGATTTCTGGAACGACCAGGATGCGGCCCAGAAGGTCATCAGCGAGATCAAACGCCACAAGGTCTTCGTTGAGCCCATCGACACGTTGACGTCGGCGTCCAACGACCTGGCCGAACTGCTGGAGATGGCCCGGGAAGAGGGCGACCAGGAGACGATCAACGAGATCGATCAGCAGCTTGCCGAGCTTGAAGCGAAGTACGACAAGCTCGAGCTGCAGTCGTTGCTCTCCGGCAAGCACGACCATCGCAACGCCTACGTGTCGATCTACTCCGGCGACGGGGGCACCGAGGCCAACGACTGGGCGGAGGTGCTGCTGCGGATGTACCTGCGGTACTTCGACGCGGTGGACTGGAAGGTCGAAGAGATCGACAAGCACCTGGGCGAAGAGGCGGGGATCAACGACGTGCTGCTGCACGTCAAGGGCCCGTACGCGTTCGGATACATGGCCTGCGAGCGGGGGACGCATCGGCTGGCCCGGGTGAGCCCGTTCAACGCCCAGGGCAAGCGGCAGACGTCGTTCGCCACCGTCGATGTCACGCCCGAGCTCGACGACACCGACATCCAGGTCAACGAGAAGGATTGCGAGATCGAGTTCTT
>CAYYPN010000217.1:0-5499 GCA_964473545.1 uncultured Planctomycetaceae bacterium | reverse complement strand
TGATCTGGTCTACTTGAAACGGCTTCATTTTGCGACCTCCTGTTTATTTGCGTCAGGAGATGTCTTTGCTGCGTGGGTCGTCGTGCGGTGGTGCGATTGAGCTGGCGGGCCCGCCGATTCCCGCCAGACAAACTCGGCGTTGACCCGCCGCTGCTGCCAGGGGGCTCTGGTGTTGGCGATCCGGGCTTCGAGCAGTTCGATCAGAATTTCGCTCAGTCGCTCATTGTTGGGATCACAGGTCGCCAGTGGTGGCCTGACCACCGGACAGATATCCGCATTGTTGAAACCGACGATGGCCAAATCCTTGGGAATCCGCACCCCGCGATCCAGCAGCTCACGCTCGATGTACGCCGCTCCATCGTCGTTCGTGCAGAAGATCGCGTCGATGGGCAGGTCGTTCGGAAACACCGCCCGGATGGTGTCGCTGTACGGCTGCCCGCCGTGCGGACGACCCGCTGGCAACTTCACAGGAATCAGTGACCACTCGTGCTCCGCAAGCCCCAATGCGTTGCACTCTTCCAGAAATGTCCGGTACTTCGGCATCTGGGTTTCGTACTCGATGTCTCCGACAAACGCGATACGCCGGCGACCGCAAGCGGCCAGGTGACCAACGGCTTGACAAATTGCCGGGTACAAATCATGCACCACAAGATCGCCGGGGAATCCGTCCACCGGCTCCGGTGACGAGGCGACCACCCAGGGCATTTGTCGCAACCGCTCCTTAACTCGTTCACAGCTTAGTTGACGCGGCGTACCGCGCAGGACCAGTCCTTCGGCGCGACGACCGAGCATCTCGTCAATGTTGGCACACAGCACATCCACGTCATCGTTGGTCTGAAACTGATAAATCACAATGTCGCGAGCGTGAAAATGCTCCAGCACTTTCAACGACACCGTGGAGGCGCCTGACCACGGGCTGATGAATGTCCAGATGAACCCCACGGAATGCGTTCGGCCGCTTTTGAGGCTGCCGGCAATGCGGTTGGGATAGTAGCCCATCCGTTTCGAGATCGAGAGGATACGATCCCGCGTTGCCGGAGCCACCGGTGCCGATCCGGAAAAAACGCGCGAAACGGTCATGCGGCTCACACCCGCACACTCGGCGACTGCCTGAATCGAGACGCTGTCCGAAATGTTGTAACTACTTGAATTCAAAATATTTGCCGCCGTCTAAAGGCAATGTCTTTTCTGACTTGCTGACCTCAGTGACGATATGTTTCCAGCCTCAGGAGCCTATGCAATGTGATCGGTAACATTGCATCAAACGTAACAGCGCTCAACTAAAAGTCAAGTGAAATTTTTTTAAGAACGGCCAAAAATTTGGAGGGCGTCAACAGAGCCGGGCCAATTCTCGATCGGGACGAGCGGGGGGAGTGGCTTCGATTCCATGCCGGCGGGGGTGAAGAGCACGGCGAAGGTGGCGGCTTGGTCGGAGTCGAGGGCGATTTCGAAGCCAACAAGTTGCATACCGGGGTTTTCCTCGTCCCATTCATTCGGTGGTTCGAGCGACCAGGTCCGCCAGCGCGGCGCGTGATCCAGTCCCAGCAGCTGCATCCGCATCATTTTGCCCGCTTCGCGCAGTACAGCCCCCCCATCGGACGCCGTCTCAATGTCTCCGGGTGTCGCGATGGCCCAGCGCACAGTTGTCGGCCCCTCGCGGTCCGACAGGGCCTTCACTTCGTCCTGCACCAGCGCCCGCCCGTCCGCCATGAGCCGTACGCCCCGCCTCGCCGTGGCGAGCTGACCTTCGTAAACGGCCGTCATGTCGATCGCGGTCAGCCCGCCCCCGGAACGATCGCCCCCGGAAGATTCTCCTCCGGAACCATCGCCGCCGGAAGATTTGCCGGCCGCTTTGCCCGCCGTCATCGCCTGGTATCGGATGATCGGCGCGAACCCGCCGACGCGCTGGTGCTTGCCGTCCACCACGAGCGTGCTGTGGCTGAGGCTGTTGTAGCGGAAGATGGTCCAGCGGTCGGAGTCCTGGCTGCGGTCCCAGAGGTTCATGCCGCGGGATTCGATGCCGTGGTACGACTGAGAACCGAGGTCCGCGCTCCATCGCACGCCGTCCGCATCGAGCACGAACTGCCCGATGTCCATGTGCCCGTGACTCGCCGCGGGCGTCCCGCCCTTGAAGCCGACATAGGTCGCATCCCGGTTCCAGGCCGTGCGGTGCAGACCCACCGGCGTGTGGCCGCGGCCGAGGTAGCTCAGTTCGTTCGGCCTGGGCAGGTTTTCCAGGCTTCGGGCCCAGAGCAGCATGAACGGCAGGAGTCGCCATCTCACGTTCTCAATGTCGATCGATTCCAGGCGCGCCAAGGCATCCTTCTGGTGATAGAGCAGGCCCGGCTCGTTCCGCCGCGCCGCGAACCATGCCTGGGCCGCGGTTGGTGGGTGCGGGGAGCTGTGGCCGTCGCTGTAGCCGAAGTATCGCCCGCTCGTGCCGGTCACGTGAAGGAAATAATCGGCCGTCGCAAGCAACCCGGGCATCTCGACCAGGCCGAAGCTCGTGCCTAGGGTCGACCCGAGCGCGTCGAGCAGGATCACGTTGAAAGATGTGCCGTAATACCAGTAGTTTGGGCCTTCGGGGTAAGCACCGTCGGGCGAATAGGACCCTATGGACGGCCTCACGCCTGTGCTCATCCGCGCGATGATGCGGGCGGCGAGTTCGGGCTCGTGCTCCGCCACCGCCAGGGCGCCCAGCGTCAGCCCGCCGTGACAGACCTGTCCCCAGTTGTTCGTCGCCCGCGCCCACCGGCCTTCGTGCTCGAAGGAGGTGCGTAGCCCCTTCTCAACGATCGCTACACGCACGATTCGCCGGGTTTCTTCGTCGAGCTGATCGTGCAGCCAGTCGTAGCCGATGGCGAGGCCGGCGGTCATCTCCGCGACGTCGAGAAAGTGGCTCGGGTTCCAGTCGGAGAAGCCTGCCGCGGCCCGCATCTCCTCCGCCGCCCTGTCGCTGTATTTCTGCTCGCCGGTCAGCCGATACACGGCGCTGAGGTAGAGCACGCGCATCAGCACGATCCGCGAGACGTCTAGCAGCCGCCTACCGATCTTCTCGCGTTGCGCCGGATCAAACTCAAGCATTCTGTCGGCTGCGTCGCGAATTCTGTGCGATATCACCTTAAGCATTGAGTCGGCTTCAATCCGCGCAACCACCACGTTGGTTTGGTCGCCGGGCCAGATGACACGGGGGTGATCGTCCAGATCCGTTGCAAACCTTCGTTGCAGAGCATTGATGTCTATATCGCCGTTCATTCTTGCTCTTCGGTACGGTTAAGTTGGCCCCGAGTTCGAGGCCGACGATCTATTCGACCGTAGGTCGAAAGAAGGGCATGGGGAATCCTTGTAATAATTATATCGGGTGTCTCGAGTAATCGATCCGATGGGGCTTGCTGCGCCGGGCGGCATCGATAGCGTTCATACTCAAGATTTCACGCGGCATCAACAGGACACAGCGGGTGATCACCTCTCGAACGATTCGATCCAGCCCTCCTGGAAATCGACTTCCAGCCAGGGGTCCTGCGTTGCCCGGCGCCACTCCAGCGTCCGTTGCCGCATGGACGCCAGCCGGTCGGCTTGGGCCGGATCGCTCGCCAGATTCGTCGTCTCCAGCGGGTCCGCCTCGACGTCGAACAGCGCCTCCGCCTCGTGGTTCAGCGTCCGCACGGTCGATCGGCCTCCCATCATGTCGAGCCTCTCCTTCCGCACCGCCTGCCACGTCGGACTGCGATACAAATCCACCGGGATGGGCATGGCCAACGCCGAGGCCAGGTTCCGCACATACTTGTACCGCCTTTCGCGAAGCGCCCGGTACGGAAAATAGTTGGTCACCTCGTGGAAGCAGTGGCTGAACCAGGTCGACTCCCACCCCTGGGGACTGGACTGATCGAGGATCGGCAGGATCGATCGCCCACGCACCTGGTCAGGTTTCGCCTCTGCTGGGATGCCAAGGGCCTCGTAGAATGTCGGCGTCAGATCGCACCAGTTCACCAGCGCATCGCAGTGCAATCCATCGCGTTGACCTGGATGCCGCACCAGCAGCGGGCAGCGGTGGCCTGTGTCGAAGCTCGATGCCTTGGCGCCGACGAACGGCATCCCGTGATCCGACATGATTACCACCAGTGTCTGGTCTGCACGACCGGACGCCTCGAGCATCTCGAGTTGCCGCCCCACGAAGGTGTCGAATCGGCTGATCGCCTGGTAGTAGCCGACCAGGTCCCGCCGCACCTGCGGATGGTCCGGCAGGAAGTCGGGCACCGGAACGGTTTCGGGACTATAAATCGGCTCATCAGCGAACTGATCGCGGCTGTGGGTCAGGTTCCAACCCGACTCATCGCCGCCCCGATGCGGATATCCCGAAGCAAGCTGCAGGTAAAACCTCGCATCACCGATCTGATTCAGCCAGTTCCCGGCGCAGTCGGCCTGATCATCGGGACTATCCTGAGATGCCCCGCCGAAAATCTCGAACGGGTAGACCTCGCGCGGTGAGATGTGGGTCTTGCCGATCACCGCCGAGCGGACGCCGTGCTCGCGGGCGACGGCGGGGAGCGAGCGGACCGTCTCGTGGGTGCGGAAGCCGTTGATGCCGTGGCAGTGGCCGTACTGGCCGTGCGTGTGCGGATAACAACCCGTCAGCAGCGACGCCCGGCTCACCGCGCATGAGGGGCTGACACAAAACGCCCGATCAAACACCGTCGCCGAGTCGGCAAAGCGGTCGATGTGCGGTGTCCGCACCACCTGATCTCCATAACAACCAGCAATCGGCGACCAGTCGTCGGCAATGAGTACCATTACATTTCGAATCGTATCGGTAGACATGGCTTGTTTCCTTGTTTTGTCGGCGATGGCCTGGCCACAGCGGAAAGTTACCGTAAAGGTTGGAAGTTGAAAGATCAAGCATGAGATGCGGGAACCCAGGGTGAAGCAGGGCTGACGCATATGGCGGTTCGAATCTTGTTAGGCATTGCGCCCTTGTTGTGTTTGATGTGTGCCTGCATCCGTGACGCGATGGGTTGTTGGAGCGGCCTTTGGGCAGCCCACGGACGGCTCGCAGCGCTTCGTAGATGGCGGGGGCCAGCAACTCTTCTTCGACGCCCCATCGGAACACCCGTTTGATTCGCATGATCTGCTTGTTGATGTTGCTACGGCACCATCCCTGTTCGATCATACGCTGGCGCACAGCTTTGAGAGCACGCGGGCCGAACTCGGTCGCTGGGTGGGCGCCATACAGCCGGTGAACCAGTTTCAGGGCGTCGCGGTAGTTTGCCAACTCACTGGAGCTCGTCCCGTCCGGACATCGGTAGTAAATCTCCGCGTACTTCCAGAAAGCAGCGAGGAGGCCGTCGACGGATAGGGCGGAGGTGGACCCGTCAGGGTCGGGTAGACGCCGCCCATGGGACAGGTACTCGGCGATCAACCGGTCGTACGCAGCCCAGCTTCGCTTGCTCTTGTGGGGACCAAGATAGTGATCGCGGCCGCTCAGCGTGACCACTCCTTGCC
>CAYYPN010000216.1:0-5509 GCA_964473545.1 uncultured Planctomycetaceae bacterium | reverse complement strand
CTCCGCCGCCAGCCAGCTCTACAACCGCATCATCCGCTTCTACCAGGAATCCGACGCCGCACGGGACAGGCATTTCTGGAACGCCCAGATGCGCATCTACCAGCTCATGGACCAGCACGCGGCCAAGACCGACAACGTGCCCAACACCAGTATCTTCCGCGGCATCCGCGTGCTCACCACCCGCTACCCCGACCTCGGCGGCCCGCCGTATGCCCAAACGTTGAAGCAATTGCAAACCAGGCACGCGCCGCGCTAAGCCCCGCCCCATCGCATGTTCGGCTCACACCTGTCCATCGCCGGCGGTCCGCACGAGGCGCTCGTCGCCGCACGCCGCCTGCGCCTGGACTGCCTGCAGATCTTTACCAGGAACCAGCGCCAATGGTCCGGCCCGCCGCTCACCGATGACAGGGTCGACGCCTGGCGCGCCGAGCATCGCCGCACGCCCATCCCCGTCGTCAGCCACGACAGCTACCTCATCAACCTCGCCTCGCCCAAGACCGACGTGCGCGAGAAATCCGTCGCCCTGTTCATCGAGGAACTTGGCCGCTGCGAAGTGCTCGGCATCGGCTGGCTGGTCATGCACCCCGGCGCGCACCTGGGCATCGGCGTGAACAAGGGACTCGATCGCGTGGCGAAAGCCTTCGATCGCATCCACAAGCGTCTGCCCGATTGCCCGACCGTGACCTGCCTCGAAATCACCGCCGGCCAGGGCTCGACCCTCGGCCGCACGCTCGACGAGCTGCGCGCGATCCGCGATCGCGTCGCCGAACCCGGAAGATTGGCCGTGTGCATCGACACCTGCCATGCGCTGGCCGCGGGGTACGACCTGACTTCCGCCGCCGGCGCCGAGGACTTCGTCGACCAGCTCGACCGCACGTTCGGCCTGGACCGGGTCAAGGTCATCCACGTCAACGATTCCAAGCACCCGCTGGACTCCCGCAAGGACCGCCACGACCACATCGGCCGCGGCCACGTCAGCCTCGACGCCTTCCGCGTGATTTGCCGGGCCTTCCCCGACACCCCGAAGATTCTCGAAACCCCCAAGGAACGGGACGAACGCGGTCGCGAATGGGACCGGATCAACCTCCGCAAACTGCGCCGGCTGGCCAAGTCCACGTAAGCCCACGGCATGCTCATCGGGCGATCGCAAACAGGCCGGAATCCCTGTTCGACCGCGGCAGGCGCCGCAGCCAGAGCCGGTCCCGGATCACCGGCGTCCACAACCCCACACATGCAACAGCCCCGCGTTCGGGGCGGGGTGTGATCGACGGCGCCGGCCCATGCCCAGCGCGCCGATCGCCAGCAGGACCAGCGTGGCCGGTTCGGGTACCTCGGTGATGGTCAACACACCGGTGTCATAGTTCAGCCAGCCGGCGTAACCGGGCCGATCGACAAACGCGATGTCGCCGGTGAAGGCACCGATCGGTTCGCCGCCGACCTCGTCCCAGCCGGGAAACAGCCCGAACGTCTGGTCGACCGTGGCGTGGTAGTTGTCGAATCGAAGCGCCAGCGTGCTGCCGGCTTGCAGTTTCGTCATCCCCAGCACTTCCAGCGTGTCGTATTCATCGCCGGGCCTGTCGCCCCAGATATCCATTTCGAGCACACCGCCCTGCTGGACGGTGAAATCACCTTCGATGAGGCTGGCCGCGGGCGAGAAGCCGGGGGTGAATGTGCCGCCGACGGTGACGGTGCCGGAGAAGTGGCTGCCGCCGAGCCGCACGCCGTAGGGGGCGATCACCGGGCCGTGGACCACGCCGTAGCAGATGACCGCGCCGCCGGTGAATTCCTGAAGCTGCGTGTCGAAGTCGAAGTCGAGCGGGTTGTCCGGCGTGCCGTAGATGAGCGTGCCGCCGGTGACCGCCACGCCGTAGTCGAATCCAGCGGTGTATTCGATGCTGTAGCCCTGCTCAGCCCGCCAGGTGCCGCCGGCCAGTTGGACCTTGCCACTGGTCCACTCGGTGGCGCTGCCCAGTTCCACCGTCGATTGGCTGGTCCACAGCCCGTCGTCGATGTGAACCAGTGAGGACTGCATGAAATTGCCGAACGCCCGCACCGCGCCGCCGCTGGTCCACGTGCCGCCGTCGATAAGCACGGTCGAGCCCCTGGCGATGTCGGTCGCCGCGGTGGTGAAGGTCGCACCGTTTCGCAGGGTGAGCCGTGCTCCACTGCCGCCGGAGTCGCCGCCGGCCAAGGCGGCGGTGGCATCGCTGAAGTCGGCCGCCCCGCCGTTGAGGTCCAGGTGCATGTAGCTGGTCAGCACGTAGGCATCGGTGTAGCCGGCCGCATCGCCGCGGTCGGCCGAGCACGCGCCGCCGACCTCCAGCGTACCGTTGACCCAGTTCAGTCCGCCGTCGCCGATATGGTACGGGCCGTTGACGATCAGGCGGCCGCTGGTGTCCAGCCGGATACCGTCATACGTCAAGCCCGGCGTCGTGCCCGAGGCCTGATAGACCCACGGATTGTGTTCCACGAGCAGTTGATCGACATGCAGCGTGCCGCCGGCCATGTTCGGCAGGTCGGCCGCCGCCATCTGCCCCGCTTCGACCGCCATGCCCGCCGCCAGATCGGGCAGCGCCCCGGCCAGTCGGCCCACGTCCCACGCCTGATCGCCCCGGCGCACCTGCAGGGTCCCCGCCGTAAACGAATTGATCCACGCGGCGTTGAAGTACCCTTCGTTCAACCCGTCGCCGATGCGGAACGTGCCGCCGTGCAGATCGACGTTGAACTGACCCGAACCGATCGACGCGGGCCGCTTATGCCACCACACCAGCGCACTGTCGTTGATCGTCAGGTTCGCCACAGAGTTCGTGGAGGTCGCCACTTGCACGCCCTCGGCCGCGTCCCATTGGCTGGTGTTGTTCAGCGTGATGTCCGTCCGTCCCCACCTAGCAAATGTCATGCCGACATCGAGGTTCCACCGGGCATCGCTATTGAGTGTGATGGTGGTCTGGCTGCTCTGCGAGCTGGCGCCGCTGTCGCCGGCGCTGGTGTTCAGTGAGACGGCTTCACCGGCCTCGGCGTTGGAATTGTCATGCCGCCAGGTGGCCCCGGCGTGGAGGGTGACGCTGGCGTTGCCGCCGCCGCTGGCGGTCTCCACGTTGTCCGATGCATGCCATGTGCCCTCGGTCACTTCCACCGCCACCGACGAATTACGAAAGCCCAGGAACGTATCGCCCTGGGTGTTCCATGTACCGCCATTCTGTATGTGCGTGCTGTTCGCCCCGCCTTCGTAGGCCATCGTCTGGACCCACTCATTCACGGTCACGGTGGCGTTGTCGAGGGTGAAGGTGCTGGTGCCGCCGGAATGCAGGGCGTCGGTCGCACTGGTCAGTCCCATCGAACGGACCGTGATGTCAGCCCCGTTCTGCACGTTCAGCGTGCCCTCGCCGCCGTCGTGGCCCAGTCGCACGCTGACGCCCGGATCGACCGTCACCCCGGCCCCGTCAACGGTCAGTGTGCCGTCGCCGCCACCCGAGCCGACCGTCCAGTAAGCGTATCGCGACGTGGCGTTGCCGGTGAATGTCGCGTCGCCCGCCGCCGCGTCGCCCAGCGCATCGGCGCCCTGGCCCACGGTCAGAAAATCGTTCTGCCCCACCACATCCGAGCCCATGATACCCGTTCCGTTAACGGTCAAATGGCCGGTACCGCCCGCGCCGACGACGACGTTGCCCGTGACCACGCCCCCGCTGACGTTCATGATGCCCTGGCCTCGGGCGTCGGTCGTGTCGACCACGCCCAGGTCGAGGGTGATCTCCTGGCCGAGGCCGCTGAGGTAGGAGCGGTTGAGCAGGCCGGCGGTGATGTTGATCGTGGCGGTGGCGCCGTAGCCGGCGTTGAACCGCTCATCGCGTGAGTTCCACACGCCCCCGTCGATCTGCACGAGGGCCGTACCGCCGACGAGGCCGGAGTCGCCGAGGAAAACGCCCTCGCCGAAAGTACTGCCGCCCTGAGTATGGAGCGTGCCCACGTGGTCGACTGTCCCGTCGAGGTCTTCGTCATTGACCGTCAGCGTGCCGTCGCGGAGATCCAGCAGGCTGGTGGCGGTGGCGAAGTACTCATCGCCGGTGCCGGTGAGGGTGAACACGCCGGCCGCCGCGCCGCTGCCGATGGAAATGCTGGCCGAGATGTTGCCAACCGAGTCGTCGTAGAACGCTTCATCGGGACTGGCGTTGGCGCTGTTGATGCTGGCCTGCGCCACGCCGGCGCACATCCCCACCGTGACCACTGCGGTGATCCATACAGACCACGCACACTGAAAACGTCCACGACGTTTCACGTTCATATCGTTCTCCCACTTGTATGGCGGATCGGATCGTCAGGCCGCCCGCTTCCCATGGTGCGTCGCCATGCGGTGCAACATGCATCCACGCGGCACCCGTACCACGCCCTTATTGTCCACCATGTTATCCGTATTATCAAGCGGAAAATGACGAAACCCAGGTTAATCCGGATATTTGTCGTGTCGGAAACGCATGCCGTGGGTTCCCGACAACAATCCGGTTCGCGTGGGAGAGCAAAATACAAGGGGGAAAGTTCGCGTGACGGAAGGCATCAGGTCTTCGGCCCCCCGACGGTCCACGCGGCCTGCGATCAGGTGGATCACCGCTGGCGTGACCGTCCGCTCGACCCGGTGACCACGCTGCGGCTGTTCATGCTTCTCCATCTCGGGCCCCTCGCCCACAGACGAATTCAGCCGTCCGATTGCACGGCTTGCCGCTCCGGCGAAGCCATGACCCGTTCGATCCATGCTTCTTGAACGATAGCACGGTCACTGCGAGCTGCCCGTTGACGCTTGCAGGCCCCGGGATACAATGCGACTTTCGACCGTCAGGCCCCACCTGACGACAAGTTCACGCCCCCTTCGTCTAGTGGCCCAGGACACCGGATTCTCAGTCCGGGAACAGGGGTTCGACTCCCCTAGGGGGTATTCCGTAAGTCTCGAAACCACAAGAAGTTACGAGAAAATCAGGCGTATCTTTCGAAGCGTCAAAGCCTTCTGTGACTTTGGCGTTTTTCCTTTTCCGGCCCGTTCGTCTGCCTTCGTGCAGCTTCTGCGCCGCATTCTGCGCCGCCTTGGTTACGTCTTTCGAGCCGTGGCCGGCGACCGCTCTCTCGAAATGCTCATCCGTCATCTGCAGGTAGTACTTGGCGGCCACCGGCTCGCTGTTGCCGATCCACCGGCAAGAATCCGGCGGGCGGGGGCTGTGCGTTTCGCGAGGCAAAGCTTCAATGGGGCCCCGTCTTTGATGACGGGGAAAGCAAGTGAACCGTGTGCCGCTCGACCGCATAGATGAATGCTTCAATGGGGCCCCGTCTTTGATGACGGGGAAAGCGTCGGGGTGGACGCCCACCAGATCAACCATTGTCGGCTTCAATGGGGCCCCGTCTTTGATGACGGGGAAAGCACGCGATCCAGCATTTCTCGGAACCGACGATCGACGGGCTTCAATGGGGCCCCGTCTTTGATGACGGGGAAAGTTGAACGCGCCGAAGTCAACGGCGGCGACAA
>CAYYPN010000215.1:0-5550 GCA_964473545.1 uncultured Planctomycetaceae bacterium | reverse complement strand
TTGGCCACGGTCGACCATTTCAATCCGGTGGGGAACCCCGCACCGCCGCGGCCGCGCAGGCCGCTGGTCGTGATGTCGTTGATCACATCCTGCGGCGTCATCTCGGTCAACGCCCGGGCCAGGGCCGCGTAGCCATCGAAGGCGATGTAGTCTTCAATCTTTTCCGGATCGATGCGGCCGGAGTTTTCCAGAACGATCTTCTGTTGGCGATGGAAGAAGGGAATCGACGTGTCGCAGACCAATCGGTCCACTTTCTTGCCGGAGTAAATCGCCTGGACGATCTCGGGCGTGTCCTCGGCGGTGACGTTCTGGTACATCACGTCGCTGTCGGCGTCGATCTGCACGAGCGGGCCTTCAGAGCACAGGCCCATGCACCCGACGCCGCGCACTTCAACCTCGCCTTCGCCGCCGCCGTACTTCTTCAACTCGCTTTCGAGGGCTTCGACGACGTGGTCGGCATTGCTCGACAGGCACCCGGCCGCGGTGCAGACGTTGATGCAGCCCTTGCACTTCTTGCGGGCGTCCAGTTCCTTGGCCTTGGTGGTTTTGAGTTCTTCCGGGGTCATTGACCGGCCCTCCATCCTTCAACGGTTTCAACGAGTCGATCGGCGTCAACCTTGCCGGCCACGTCGCCGTCGAAGACGACCGCCGGGGCCAGGCCGCACGACCCGAGGCAGCGGGCGGTGAGCAGGCTGACCTTGCCGTCTTCGGTGGTTTCGCCGGGCTTGATGTCGTAGCGTTCAGCCATGGTCCTGGTCAGCTCGGGCGCGCCCTTGATGTAGCAGGCGGTGCCGGTGCAGACCACGCAGGTGTGTTCGCCGCCGGGCTTGAGCGTGAAGAAGTGGTAGAACGTCGCCACGCCATACACCGCGCTCAGCGGGCAGTTCAGCGAGTCGGCCACAAACTTCAGCCCGTCCTCATCGAGAAAGCCGAACGATTCCTGCACGGTGTGCAGGGCCTCGATGAGCGCGTGGCGTTCGTAGCCGTTGCGCCGCATGGTCGCGTCGACGATTTTCCATCGCTTGTCGTCCGACGGGGGCGGCATCTTTTCCTTGGATGCGATCATGTGCAGTCGACTCCGGGTCAGCAGATGCGGGGTAGTTGTTCGCCGTAGGGTTTGGCGAGGATACGCCGACCGCCGATGGCCGTATGCACCTCGCAGAGACTGTCGTTGATGTCGGTGACGCGCCCGATGATCGCCGCGTCACGGCCGAGGGGATGAGCCTGCAGCGCCGCCAGCGCCGAGTCGGCGGCGCCCGGCCGCACGACCGCGACCACCTTGCCCTCGTTGGCCACTTCCAGCGGATCGAGCCCGAGCATTTCCGCCGCATGCAGAGCCTCGGGCTTGATCGGAATGCCCGGCTCATCGAGCGCAACATGCAGGCCGGTTTGTTGCGCGATGTCCGAGGCCACACCGGCCAAACCGCTGCGGGTCGCGTCACGCATGAACACCACGCCATCGCCCACCGCTTTGATCAGCGACTCGATCAGGCCGTTGAGCGGGGCCGCGTCGCTGGTCACGACGCTCTGCACCTCGGGCAACTCGCGCTGGAGCATGACCGCCAGGCCGTGCTCGCCGATCGAACCGTTGATCAGCACCACGTCATCGGGCTGAATCTTCCGGGGGTGAAGGTCGCGCCCGGCGGGGATGCGCCCCAGGCCGGTCGTGGTGATGTACACGCCATCGCCCTGGCCGCGGCCGACGACCTTGGTGTCGCCGGTGAGGATGTCGACGCCCGCCTCACGCGCGGTCGCGCCGACCGAGTCGAGCACCGCTTCAAGGTCGGCCCTGGCGAATCCTTCACTCACGATCAACGCCAACGCCAGCCCCAGCGGTTTCGCGCCGCACACCGCCAGGTCGTTGACCGTGCCGCTGACGGCAAGGCGACCGATGTCGCCGCCCGGAAACCGCCAGGGGGTCACCACGTAGCTGTCGGTGGTGATCGCGACGCGGTCGTTGCCGCAAGGGTCGACGATGCCGGCATCGAGCAACTGATCGAGCGCGGGGTTGGCGATGCGGGGAAAGATGCTGCGGGTGAGCAGTTCATCGGTGAGCTGCCCGCCGCCGCCGTGGGCGAGGACGATGTGCTTGCCGTTGGGGGTGTAGGTCATACCGACACCTCCAATAGCGTGGTTGCATTCGCGCCGATCTTCGATCGACCGCTGAACGAAGTGCCGGGGCGGTTGTACTTGAACCACGCCTGGCAGGTGCCTTCACCGGAGACCATGCACGGGCCGATGGGGCGGATGGGTGTGCATGCGGTGCCGAACAGCTTGCAGTCGGGCGGCGTGACCTGGCCGGTGATGACCTGGCCGCACAGGCAGCCGCGCGGCTCGGCGTCTTCGGGCATACTCAGGTTGAACTTGCGCGCCGCGTCGTAAGCAGCGTACGCATCACGCAGACGTAACCCGCTGTCCGGGATCTCCACCAGCCCGCGCCATCGCATCGACACCGGCTGGAACATCCGATCCAGCAGCGCGATCGCCACCGCGTTGCCGTGCGGCTTCACCGCCTGCGGATACGAGTTGACCAGTTCCGCCCGTTCGTCGGCGGCAAGGTCGGCCAGTTCCGCCAGCGCCTCGGTCAGGTGCATGTCCTCGAACCCGCCGATCACGCAGGGCAGGCCGTGCTCATCCACGATCGGGCGATAGGGCTCGGACCCGATGATGACCGACACGTGGCCGGGGCAGAGGAATCCGTCGAGTTCGATCGTTCGGCTTTGCAGCAGCGCGAGCATCGCGGGCATCACCCGCTTATGACTGGTCAGCACGCTGAAGTTGGCCAGTCCCTGTTCGTCGGCGGCGAGCACTGCGGCGGCGGTGGCGGGGGCGGTCGTTTCAAAACCGACGGCGGCGAAAACGACCTCGCGGTCCACATTTGTGGCCGCCAGTTTCACCGCGTCCATCGTCGAGTACACCACGCGCACATCCGCGCCGTTGGTCCGGGCGTGTTCCAACGAACCGTCAGCGCCCGGCACACGCATCATGTCGCCATACGTGCAGAGGATCACGTCATGCTCCACGGCCAGCGCGATCATCTGATCGATGTCGCCCTGGGCGGTGACGCAGACCGGGCAACCCGGACCGCTGAGCAACGTGACGTTGTCGGGCATGAGGGCATGGAGCCCGCTGCGGAACGCGGCCATGGTGTGCGTCCCGCAGACCTCCATGAACTTCAGCGAACGACCGGCCTCGGCCGCGCGGGCGGCGGCGGCGTTCAGACGCACAAGGGCCTGCTGGATGTGGTCCATGCGTCGGGTCATCGTGAGTCGGTCGTCTCCCCGGCTTGTGCCGCGCTGCGATCCAGGTCCGCCAACACGTCCCACGTCTGCTCGGCCGCCTCGGCGTCGAGTCGCTGAATGGCGAACCCGGCATGCATCAGCACCCAGTCGCCGACCTCGGCCTCCGGCGCCAGCATCGTGTTGATCCGCACGCGATTACCGTGGAGATCGGCCAGGGCCAGGTCGCCGTTGCGCTCAACGATTTTTGCGGGCACTGCCAGACACATGGTCGGATTTCTCCATCAGACTCGTGGCGGCTCTTGCCTCCGGGGCGGGCCGGGGGTTACATCCGCCAGCTCAGCAACGTCCGCATGTAGTTGGTGCGGGTGTAAGCCGAGGGATCGGGGCAACGATTCAAGCTCATGCTGCCGCGCAGTTCTTCCAGCGAGTGGTACTCGTTGTCCTCCAGCCACTCGACGAGTTTCTCGCGAACGACCTGGATGTAGCGCGGGCCGTTGAGCAGCAGGGCCGAGACCATCTGCACGGCGTCGGCGCCGGCCATGAGCGCCTTGATCGTCTCGGTGGCGGTGCTGATCCCGCCGCTGGCGGCGAGCGAAGCCTTGACCTGCCCGCGCAGGATGCCCAGCCACCGCAACCGCAACGGCAGATCGCCCAGGCCCACCGGATTCACCCGCAACAGGTCCAGCGTCTCCGTGTCGATGTCCGGCTGGTACAGACGGTTGAACAGCACGATACCGTCCACGCCCGTGGCGTCGAGCCGGCTGGCCAGGTTGGCCATCGACGTGTAGTAGGGCGCGAGCTTCACCGCAACGGGAATGTTCACCGCCTTCTTGACCAGACGAACGATGTCGATCAGCCGCTGCTCGACCGACGCCGAGTCGCGGCGCGGGTCGATGACCATGTCGTAGATGTTCAACTCGAGGGCGTCGGCCCCGGCGTTGGCGATCTCCTTGGCATGTTCCAGCCAGCCGCCCAGCGTCGCGCCGTTGAGACTGGCGATGACCGGCACGCTGACCGTTGACTTGGCGCGCTGAATCAGGCTCAGGTACTCGTCCGGGCCCAGGCGGAACTCATCCGGCTCCGGCAGATAGCTCAGCGCCTCGCCGAATGAATTTTCGTGCGGCTCGGTCGCGCTGTAGGCGGCCAGTTGCTCGCCGACGAGCTGTTCTTCGAACAGCGAGTGCATCACGATCGCCGCCGCACCCGCGTCCTCCAGACGCTTGACCGTGTCGAGATTGTCCGCCATCGGCGAAGCGCCGGGCATGATCGGCGACGAAAGCTCAAGGCCCAGGTACTTGGTCTTCAGATCCATCGTGGGGTTCTCCAAACTTGGTGCTTACTCGGCGTCGTGTCCGTTACCGTTACCGTTGCCGGCCTGATGACTGTGGATCAGTTGCGACAACTGCTGGTAAAGGGTAACGCGATCGGCGGCCTGACGCTCGGCCTGGGCCGCGAGTTTCTTGAACCGCTCGCGATCGATCTTCTCGACCATCTTGAACCGTGTCTCGTTGCCCATGTACTCGGCGACCGAGGCCTTGCCGGGCTTGGCGTCGAGCTGCAGCGGGGGCTTGCCCTGGTCGATCAGGCGAGGGTCGAATCGGTACAGCGGCCAGATCCCGCTGTTGACCGCCAACGCCTGCTGGTCGAGGCCGTGCGCCAGGTCATACCCGTGCGCGATGCAGTGGCTGTAGGCGATAATCAGCGACGGGCCGGGGTAAGCGTCGGCTTCGCGGAACACCTGCACGGTGTGGTTGTCCTTGGCGCCCATGGCGACCTGGCCGACGAACACGTGGCCGTAGCTCATCGCCATCAGGCCCAGGTCCTTCTTGCCGAGCTCCTTGCCGCTGGCGGCGTACTTGGCCGCGGCCCCGATGGGGGTCGACTTGCTCGCCTGGCCGCCGGTGTTGGAGTAGACCTCGGTGTCGAGGACGAGAATGTTCACATCCCGCCCGCTGGCCAGCACGTGATCCAGCCCGCCGTAGCCGATGTCGTAAGCCCAACCGTCCCCGCCCACGATCCACACGCTCTTGCGGACCAGATAATCGGCGAGCTTGTCGAGTTCGCGGGCCTCGGGCTTGTCGAGGCCCGCCAGCTTGGAGCGAAGCTCTTCGACCTGGATGCGGGCCTGGGCGAGGCCTTCTTCGGAGTACTGATCCGCCGCGAGCAGGCTCGCGGCCAGATCCTGGCCCACTTCATCACCCAGCGCGGTCAGCAGACTCCTGGCCCGCTCGCCGTGGAAGTCCACGCCCAGGCGCATGCCGTAGCCGAACTCGGCATTGTCTTCGAAGAGGCTGTTGGACCAGGCGGG
>CAYYPN010000214.1:0-5575 GCA_964473545.1 uncultured Planctomycetaceae bacterium | reverse complement strand
ATGGTTCAGCTTCGGCGACGTCCGCCTCGGACAGGGCCGCGAAAACTCCAAGCAGTTCCTCAAGGACAACCCCGACCTCTTCGAGGAAATCAAGACCAGGGTCTTCGAAGCCAAGGGCATCGTCACCCCCGGAACCCCCGCCGCCGCCACGGATGAGGCCGAGACCGCCGACGACGAAGGCTGATCTTGCGCCGCGCGTGTATTTGGCCCCCTCTCCCCGAGGGAGAGGGAGAGGGTGAGGGGGCCGAACAGGCGGCGGTGGGTGCCCTCGCGCCTCCTCAAACTGCCTGCTAAACTGGCGTCATGGTTGACCAGGCTTCATCCGATCTGGAACGCATAAACCACCTGCGCGCCGAAATCCGTCGCCACGATTACCGCTACTACGTCAAAGCCCAGCCCGAAATCAGCGACAAGCAGTACGACGCGCTGCTCGATGAACTCAAAGCACTCGAGGAAAAGCATCCCGACCTGGTCACCGCGGACAGCCCCACCCAGCGCGTCGGCGGCCAACCCATCGAGGGATTCCAGACCGTGGCCCACACGCGGCCGATGCTCTCGATCGACAACACCTACGATCGTGACGCGCTATACGACTGGGCCAAACGCGTCGAGAAAAACCTGGGCATCGAAACCGCCGACGGCGCGGGAGAGGCCGACTCGTTGTTCGAAGACGACGCGGTCACCGCGAGTCCCCCGCCGCAAGTCTCCGGCCTCTCCTACATCTGCGAGCCCAAGATCGACGGCGTGGCGATCAGCCTGCGCTACGAAGACGGCCGGCTCGTCCGCGCCCTGACCCGCGGCGACGGCCGACAGGGCGACGACGTTACCCACAACATCCGCACCGTCCGCGCCATCCCCCTGAGTTTGCAGCAAGGCGATGGCCCCGACCTTCCGGGGGTCCTGGAAGTGCGCGGCGAGGTCTTCATGACCTTCCGCGGATTCGCAAGGCTCAACGACGCCCGCACCGACGCCGGTGCGCAGACGTTCATGAACCCCCGCAACGCCACCGCGGGCACGCTCAAACAACTGGACCCCCGGAAGGTAGAGGACCGCGAACTGTGGTTCTACGCCCACGGTCGCGGCGACGTTTCGCCCGACGGATTTGAAAAGCATAGCCGGTTCCTGGAAGCAATCCGTGCGTGGGGCATCCCCACGTCGCCCGCCACCGCCGCCGCCGCTGACATCGACGCCGCCTGGCAGTTCATCGAAAGCTTCGACGATCAGCGCGATGACCTGGACTATCCCGTTGACGGCGTTGTCGTGAAGGTCGATCGTTACGATCAACAGAACCAGCTCGGCTACACCAGCCGCGCCCCGCGCTGGTGCATCGCTTACAAGTACGCCCCCGACCAGGCGACGACCACGCTCAAGCAGGTCGAATGGAAAGTCGGCAAGACCGGCAAGATCACCCCGCGCGCGATCATGGAACCGGTCCTGCTGGCCGGGACGACCGTCCAGCACGCCACGCTGCACAACTTCGGCCAGGTCCGGCGACTGGACGTCCGCCTCGGCGACACCGTCGTCATCGAAAAGGCCGGCGAGATCATCCCACAGGTCATCAAGGTTGAGAAGGATCAACGCCCCGACGACGCCGACCCCATCGAAGCGCCCGAACAGTGCCCCGAGTGCCACACCGACGTGGTCATCGAGCGCGACGCCGAGGAGGTCGAGACCGGCCGATTCTGTCCGAACCCCGAATGTCCGGCCCAGTTCCGCGAGAAGCTCATCCACTTCGCCGGTCGCGGCCAGATGGACATCGACGGCCTCGGCGAAAAACTCATCGACCAGCTCATCGAAAACGATCTCGTTCACAGCTTCGCCGACCTGTACCGCCTCGCAGCCGAACAGTTGGCGGGCCTGGAGCGCATGGGTGAAAAATCGGCGGCCAACGTCATCGCGGGCATCGAACAGTCGAAAGCACGCGGCCTGGCGCGCGTGCTCAGCGGTCTGGGCATCCGTCACATCGGCAACGCCACCGCCCGGGCGATCTGCCGGCGGTTCGACTCGATCGAATCGCTCAGTGAAGCCACGACCGAACAGCTTGAGACAGTTGAAGATGTCGGCCCGATCGTGGCCGCGTCCCTGCACAACTGGCTCGGCAGCGCACGCGGCAAGCAGGCCATGGCCGACCTGCGCGACGCCGGCGTCGACCTGACCAGCCACGAGCCCCCGGAAGGTCAGGGTGCCGGTGATTCACACCTGGCCGGCAAGACGATCGTTCTCACCGGTTCGATCGAAGGCTGGACCCGTGAGGAATTGAAAGAACAACTCGAAGCGATGGGCGCGAAGGTCACCGGCAGCGTGTCGAAGAAGACCGACGTCGTGATCGCCGGTGAAGATCCGGGCAGCAAACTCGACAAGGCCCGGGACCTGGGCGTCGACGTGTGGGGCCGGGATGAAGTGAATCAACTGTTTGGCGATCGATCGTGATCGGCGCATTCATGCGTGCCGAACGCGTCGATCTGCGCTTCGCGCGATCGATCGCTGAACGAAAAAGGGCCCGGCATTTGGCCGGGCCCTTGGGTTGGCGTGGATGGAGTTGGCTTACGCCTGCGGTGCGGCGGGGGGCTGGCCGCCGCCGCCGGGGCCCTGGTACTTGGCGTCGCCGAAGCCGACGATGGGATAGAAGATGAACGGCAACAACCACAGGCCGATGCCGAAGCCGGCGCCCTTGCCGAAGCTCTTGGCGATGTCGAGGGAGACGATGATCGAGATCACGATGTTGACGATCGGGATGATGAACAGGATCACCCACCAGCCCGGCCGGCCGGCGATCTTGCACAGCAGGTAGATGACATACAGGTTGACGATGGGGATCAACAGGATCAGCGCTAGCGCGCCGGTGTAGCCGGCCTTGGCCAGCGTCTTCCAGAACCCGGCGAGCACGAGCGCGATGAGGGCGATGTAGATGATCAGGAAGATCAGTCCGATTCCCGCGCCGACCGCGCCGACGCCGTTGACCGCCGTTTCCGTGGTGGCCTGAGCCAAAGAGATAAGCATGTAGATTCCCCTGTGTGATGGGTGGAACGATGCGGGTGGGGGCGGCATACAACCGCCCGATCAACGTGAGCGTTGATTATCGACAGGGGGCTTGCGTTTTGTCAAGAAGTAGTCGGCGGGCTTACAGCGTTGCCGAGGTATACGGCAGGAGGGCCATGTAGCGTGCGCGCTTGATGGCGCCGGCGAGCATGCGTTGCTCGTAAGCGCTCAGGCCGGTCCGCTTGCGGGTGAGGATCTTGCCGTTGGGGCTCATCATCTTGCGCAGGGGCTCGGCGTCCTTGTAGTCGATGTGGACCTTGCCGGTGCTGGACTTGACCGCGAGCTTGTAGTCGCCGCCGGAGGCGTCGGGGCCGAATCGCTGGAACTTACCCATGGGTGTTGAGTCTCCGTCTTGGTTCGTATGAGCTGCCGGACACGCCGACAGCGACGGTGGCAAAGCGAAGGATTGTACCCGTCCCCCGGACCGCGTCAAGCCAGGGCCGAGGCGGTGGCCCCGTCGGCGGGTCGGGTGACGAAGCAGGTCGGCTCGCGCCCGCAGCGTTTGGGGTACTCGGCGTGGAGGTGCTCGATGGCCCGCTCGACCGCGTCGGTTTTGAGCAAGGTCACCGTACATCCGCCGAACCCGCCGCCGGTCATGCGCGAGCCGTACACCCCGCCGCCGGGCACGTTCATCGCCAGCTCGACCAGCGCGTCGAGTTCCGGGCAACTGACCTCGAAGTCGTCTCGCAGGGTGCGATGGCTTTCGAGCATGAACTGGCCCATCTGGTCCCACTCGTGCCCGTTCATCGCCTTCTCCGCCAGCAGCGTGCGTCCGTTTTCGCCGATGACATGCCGCGCGCGGCGGTAGCCTTCCTCCCCGAGTTCGCCGCGCACCTGGTCGAGTTGGGCCATCGTCGCATCGCGCAGCGCCGCGATCGAGCCGAACCGGTCGTCGAGCACCTGCGCCGCCTCGGCACACTGCTTCCGCCGCGTGGGGTACTCGCTGCCGGTCAGCTCGTGCTTGACGTTGGAGTTGGTGACCAGCACGGCCACGGCTTCGTCGTCCATCGCCACGGGCCTGGCCTCATGCGTGCGGCAGTCGATCAGCAGCGCATGGTCGCGCCGGCCCATCGTCACGATGAACTGGTCCATGATCCCGCACGGCATGTTCGCATACTCATGCTCGGCCGCCTGGCACCACAGGGCCTTGTGCGTCGGTTCGATCTGCACGTGCAGGAAGTGTTCGAGCAACGAAGCCGTGGCCACTTCCAGCGCGGCGCTCGAGCTCAAGCCTCCCCCCAGCGGCACGTCGCTGACCACCACGGCGTCGAAACCCGGCACGGGATGGCCGTTGGCGATGAACTGGGCGACGACGCCCTTGACGTAGTTGGCCCAGGCGGTTTTGCCGGGGGCGAGGCCCTCGAGTTGGAACGTGGCCATCTGCTCGTCCATGTCGCCGGCCACCACGCGACAGCGCGGCGAGTGATTCAGCCGCCCGACGATCAACGTGTGCCGCTCGATCGCCATCGGCAGGACGAACCCGTCGTTGTAGTCGGTGTGTTCGCCGATGAGGTTGACCCGCCCGGGGGCGATGGCCGCGGCCGCGGGAGCGCCGTCGAACTGCTCGGCGAAAACGCCCACCGCCCGGTCCATGAGTTGCTGTTTGCGTGTGTCTGTATCGGTCATGCCCGGGACGTTAGCGACCGGGCGCGGCCCTGACAAGCCGCACGCCTCACGCCTCACGTCGGTATCATGCACGCATGCGCATCCTCGGCATCGACCCGGGCACGCGGATCACCGGCTACGGCATCGTCGACCTGGCCGACGGCGCCGTCGAGCCGACGCTCGTCGAGGCCGGCGTCCTCCGCTTCCCCGTCGCCGAGCCGCTGCCGGCACGACTCGTCCGCATCCACACCGACGTGGCCGGCCTCATCGACGAGTTCAAGCCCGACCGCCTGGCCGTCGAAAAGCTCTACGCCCATTACAAGCACCCCCGCACCGCGATCACCATGGCCCACGGGCGCGGCGTGATCCTCCTCGCCGCCGCCGCCGCCAACCTCCCCATCGAACACCTGCCCTCGACCGAAGTGAAAAAGTCGCTGACCGGCAACGGCCACGCCACGAAGCAACAGATGCAGCAGGCCATCGCCGCCCAGTTCCACCTGCCCGCGCCCCCGAGCCCGCCCGACGTCGCCGACGCCATCGCCATCGCCACCTGCCACGCCCGCCGCCTGGCGTACCAGCGGTTGTGAAAGGCCGCTCCGGCCTGTGCGCCGGCGCCGCCGCGCCCCCGTTCCCGTGGTAAACTCCCCTCATGATCTGTCGCATCCATGGCATTCTTGAATCCATCGAACAAGGCCGCGCCCAGATCGCGCTGGAGTCGGGGCTGACGTACCAACTGCTTGTCCCCGCCTTCGCCGCGGGCCCGCTGGCCGGGCAGATGGGTCAGCCCGTCACGTTGCACACGCTGCACTTCATCGAATCCTCCGCCCAGGGCGCCAACCTGTACCCGCGTCTGGCCGGGTTCCCCGCGCCGACCGACCGGGCGTTTTTCGAGCTGTTCGTCACGTGCAAGGGGATCGGCTATCGCAAGGCG
>CAYYPN010000213.1:0-5682 GCA_964473545.1 uncultured Planctomycetaceae bacterium | reverse complement strand
CGTGCCGGCCTGGGCGGCCTTGGCCGCGTGGGCCAAGGCGTCCCGGGCGCGAATCAGCATGGCCGGACGCGTCTCCGGCCGGGCGTCGTCGGCCAACTGCTGATACCACCGGCCGACCTGCGCCGCTTCCTCGCCGTCGAGCTTGACGACCGGCTTGGCCGCCAGGGGGAGGTTGGCCTGGTAATCCGCGTTGTCCGAATCCTTCGCATAACCCGCCGCCGCGACCGGGTCGTCCAGATCGATCACGTACGCCTGGATGATCTGGTCGGCCAGGGCCGGCAGGGACGTCTGCTCGTAGCGGCGGTTGAGGGTCTCGATGCGGCGTTGGGCGCCGGCGCGGGTGCCGGCCAGGCGCACCGCCTGGTCGAGCATGTCGACGCTGGGCAGGCGCAGCATCCGGGCCGCGCTCAACGCCTGGCGGTAGGCGGTGCTTGCCTGCGTGTAGTCGCCGCGGTTCATGCAGGCCGTGCCGATCGCCCCGGCGACTTCGACCATCTGTTTGCCCACCGCTTCACGATCGCCGCGGGCCGAGCGGAAGTGACGGTTCCACGCATCCAGTCGTTTGTCGTCCCATTCAGCGATGCGCTCGGGGGCGAGCTTCTGCGCCTGGTCCAGCGCGGCGATGGCCTGGTCGAATGTCTCATCGTGCACCACCGCCATGTCGCAGGCCCGCTCGTAGAGATACAGGCGCACCGCCTTGGCGTCGGTCAGGGCGTCGGCGGTGTTGTGAATCCGCTCGATCAGCGCGATGTCGTCGTCCAACTCACGGCTGGCCCGCGCGGTGCGAAACGCGTCGCCGAACAAATCATCGAAGACCTTTTGCGGATCGTCCGCCGCCGCGACGGCGGTCGCGAAACAGCCGATCCATATCAGCGTCCAGGCGAGTGTTTTCATGTCGAACCATCCGGCAATTGACGTGTGGCATGACTTGATCGGCGCACGCCGCGCGGTCCGGAACCACTCGTCCAGTATACGGGTAAAGACGTGCGGCACCGGTGCGTGTTTCATCCGGGTTGATGCAAATCTGATAATTGGTGCACGCACCGGGAACAGGTGAGCTGACAGCGGTTGACCGGCAGCTTACCCGGGCGCGGGCGCGCAATGCAAGTGCTTTATTTGTAGGGATATACAGATCGCCATGTCCGACATGGCCCCGCCGCCGGTTCGACGCGGCCCGCCGGGCGCGGTCAGTCCTCACACGCCAGCCACGCCATCTCCTTCGGCGTCAGCTCCACGTCCATCGCCGGCAGCGACGTGTGCAGCTCGTACAGGTTGCGCGGCCCGATCAGCGCAAAACTCGCAAACGCCTGCCCGATCACCCACGCGGCGCAGATGTTGATCGGCAACACGCCCTTCTTCTCGGCCAGCTCGATCGCCCGGTCTCGCCGCTTGAAGTTCAACTCGCTGTACCAGCAGCGGTTCAACTCCGCATCGTCGGTCTTGTCCCGGCCGGCCCGGTCGGTGAAGAACCCGCGGGCCTGGCTCGACCAGGAAAAGTGGGGCATGTTGTGCTCGGCCAGCCATCGCCTCGACTCCGGGTCGCTCACGTGGATGCAACCTTTCCATACCCCGTCGACCATCTCCGCCAGCGACAGGTTGTTGTTGACGAAGCTGAAGCCCTGCCTGCCGTTGGCCTTGGCGTACGCGTTGGCCTCGGCAATGCGCTCCAGGCTCCAGTTGGACCCGCCGAAGACGCTGACCAGGCCCGCGTCCACCAGCTCGTTGAGCACGTCGATGAACTCACCGACCGGCACGTCGAGGTTGTCGCGGTGCATGGCGTACATGTCCGTGTTGGGATAGCCCAGACGATCGAGCGATTCGTGAAACTGCTTCTTCAATGCCTCGGGGTAGCACTCGGGCGTATGCGCGCCCTTGGTGAGCACGACTGTCTCATCGCGCACACCGCGCGACTTGATCCACCGGCCCAGCAGTCCCTCCGGCCGACCGCCGCCGTAAATGAACGCGGTGTCGAACGCGTTGCCCCCGCATTCGTACCATTCGTCAAACATCACCGCGCACTGGCTGAACGACTTCTGGTTGTCGCAGCCCATGAGAAAACGGCTGATCGGTTTGTCCAGCCCGTCAATGCGGGCGTACTGCATGTTGTGGTCCGAGCGCACCGCGAGCTTGCCGCCGTGTACGGGCGTGGTGTGCTCGGGTTTCTCATGGGGATAGGTCAACCCCACCGCCTCACGCCATTGATCGAGCGTGGCGAGGTTGCCCATCGTGTCGTCCCACGTCATCGCCGGGCCGTCGACCTGGGTCTTGCCCGCGGCGATGGCCTCGGCCACGCGATCGGCCTCGAGGCTGAAACTGTTCAGCTCGCTCGGCACGTCGATCGTGTCGGTCTTGTCCCTGGTTTTGACGATGATCCTGCCCTGCGGGGCGTCGCCGCGCGAGGCCATCCACGGGTCGGGAATTTCAATCACCCCGTCGGTGCCGCGGATGACGACGTTGTTGGCCAGGGCCGCGCGGCAACCGGTGGCGACCTGCGCGATGATTCCGCCTTCGAATTTCAGCACGCCCGCCGCCCACTCATCGACGCCGGTTTCACCGAGATGCCCGGCCCCGGTGACCTTCGTGGGGTTGGCGAAGGCTTCACCTTGCGCCGCGCCGGCGACCAGGCGACTCATGCTCACCGGATAGCAACCGACGTCGAGCATGCCGCCGCCGCCAAGCTCGGGGTTGAGCAGGCGACTTTCGGGGTTGTTTCCGCCGCGGAAGCCGAAGCTTGCGGTGATGACCTGCACGTCGCCGATGACACGATCGCGGATCAGTTCGACGAGCCTGGCGGTCTGCGGATGGCAGCGATACATGAACGCTTCCATGAAGAACACGCCGTGCCGGCGCGCCGCTTCGATCATGGCCATCGCCTGCCACTGGTTGAGTCCGGCCGGCTTTTCGCAGAGCACATGCTTGCCCGCACGGGCCGCGGCAATCGCCCACTGCGGATGCATCGGATGCGGCGTGGCGATGTAGACCGCCTGGACCTCCGGGTCGGCCAGCAGCGCCTCGTAGTCGGCGTGACGGTTGGGTATATCGAATTCGTCGGCGAACGCGTCGGCCGATTCTTTGCTTCGCGAACCGACGGCCACGACCTTGCCGTACCTGGAATGCTTGACGCCGTTGGCAAAACACCGGGCGATCGCGCCGGTGGTGAGGATGCCCCAGTTCAACTGCTTGCTCATGATCAACCTGTCCTTTCGCACACAGGCCGGGTGTCGACCTTTGTCATAAATGGCCAAGCTATCGGCGTCGCCCGGCTTGCACAATTGCCCGTCTGGTCAAAAACATGTCATAATTGGCATATGCTCGACCCCGCCACACCGCCGGCGCCTGCCCACAACGTCGCCTACCGCACCGTCGGCGCCGGTCACCACGCCCGCCGCTGGGTCTGTGGCTCGATCGCCAAGGCGACCGGCGCCGACGCCTATCACGATCGGCCGTCGGATGACCTGGTGATCGTGCTGATCACGTCCGGCTCGGGCCGGTTCGTCGCCGACGGCCAAACCTTCGACGTGCGGGTCGGCCACGCGCTGGTGCATCGACCCGGCCACCGCTACAGCCTCGTCCCCGATTGCGACGGCCGATGGCGCGAGGTGTATCTGCAGGCCCACCGTTCAGTGTTCACCGCCATGTGTACGCTTGGGCTGCTCGACGAAGACGTCGCCGTGTTGCGCCCGGGCGCGCGTGAAGGGCTGGTCGATCTGTTCGATCGCCTGTGCACCGACCTGCGCACGTTCGATGACGATGCGATGCTTCACATGCCATTGCGCGTTCACGAAATCATCACCGAGATCGTGCGGCTCGATCGCTTCGGCCACAGCGATCATCCCGATGCGCAACTCGTGCGGCGGGCCTGTCGCTTGCTCGGCAGTCGCTTCGATCGGCGCGTGGGCCTGCCGCAGATCGCCGCGGAACTGGGCGTCGGGTACGAACGATTCCGCAAGCTGTTTCGTCAACACATGAACCTGTCCCCCGGCGAGTATCGCCTGCGTCGCCGCATCGACCGGGCCCGTGAGTTGATCGTGCAGCGTCGGCTGACCAACAAGCAGCTCGCCGGGGAGCTGGGCTACGCCGATGCGTTCGTCTTCGCCAAACAGTTCAAGCGGGTGGTCGGCATGTGGCCGGCCGAATTCCGCAGGCAGCTCTGGTGACCGCCGCAACGCGTTCGGTTAAGTTCGTTGCCATCATGAACTGGACCGTCGACACGAACGTGCCCTACGCCAACGTCGCCGCCGTGAAGATCGACGAATCCGACGCCGGCCGGCGCATCGCCGACGGGATCGTTCAACATCTCGAGCGTGAATAACGGCTAAGCCGATGCGCCGGCGGCGATGCGCTCGATCGCGCGGCGCATCGCGGCATGATTGACTTCGTGCACGTTGGTCGTCGACCCGATGCCGGTGGGCATGACCAGCGTGAGCGGTCCGCCGAGGTGTTCGCGAAATTCATCGAGCCCTTCGAGCAGCGCCCTGGTCTGGGTCAGCACCGGATGCGCCAGTCGAAAGCCGATTGATTGCAGCAAGGCGATGGCCGCCTCGGCGTCGGTCGGCGCGATGAGGCCGAGGTCGGCGGTGTAAGCCAGGTCGATCGCCAGGCCGATCGCCACCGCGTCGCCGTGGCGCAGGTCGAAGTTTGTCAGTTGTTCGAGTTTGTGCGCCGACCAGTGGCCCATGTCGAGGGGACGGGCTGCGCCGGATTCAAACGGGTCGCCGCCTTCGGTGATGTGACGGAAGTGCAATTCGGCCGATCGTTCGATGATCGGGGCACAGGTGGCTTCGTCGCGCTGCGCGATGGCCGCGGCGTCGGCCTGCATGCGCGCGAACAGCGCCGCGTCCTTGATCAGCGCGACCTTCACCGCCTCGGCAAAACCGCAACGCCAGTCTTCATCGCTGAGCGTGCGACAAAGGGTCGGGTCGCACACCACCGCCTGGGGCACGGCGAACGCGCCGAGCAGGTTTTTCTTGCCCCGGTGGTTGACGCCACATTTGACCCCGATGCCCGAGTCGGCCTGGGCGAGGGGGGTCGTCGGCACGCGCAGCAACCTCACGCCGCGATGCACGGTCGACGCGGCGAAGCCCACGACATCGAGCACCGCGCCGCCGCCGATGCACAACACCGTCGACCAGCGATCGATGTGGGCCGCGTCGATGCGGTCGATGACGTGGTTGAGGACGCGCGGGTCGTTCTTGCTGGTCTCGCCGCCGGGTACGGCCTCGATCGCCGCCAGTTCACCCATGCGATCGGCATGCGCATTGCAGTATGCGTTCAAGACATGATCGATCCCCGGTTGCGTATTCAGGAATCCGCGATCGACAAACGCGATAAGCCGCCGGCCATCGCTGGATACGTCGAAACAATCGGCCAGGGCGCGGTTGCCGGGGTCGAACACGCCGGTGGTGAACGCGAGCCGATGGGTGAAGCTGAGATGGATATGGCTTTGTATCTGCATGGTTAAAGCGCCGTCATGTTATCATGTGCACGAGCGAACGTTGGTTGACGCGTCTTTGTCATTGACACGAGGTGTCGGCGGCCTTACTTTGAACGCTCGCTCACGAAGCAAACAGTCGCACGCTGCCGCGCACGGACGAGCGCGAACGGGTTTGGTGGAACCACGGGCGTGTGTTCGAATTTGGCTTGGCCTACGGGCATTGAAAGAATCGGCTATGTCGACTCCCG
>CAYYPN010000212.1:0-5683 GCA_964473545.1 uncultured Planctomycetaceae bacterium | reverse complement strand
CGGCCCCTGCGGTTCGACGAGATCGAGCAGATGGGGCCGCAGGTGCTGTTCGTCAGCGCCACGCCCGGAAAATATGAACTGGAAAAGACCGAAGGCGAGGTCGTCGAACAGATCATCCGCCCGACGGGCCTGGTCGATCCGCTCGTCGAGGTGCGCCCGGCGCAGGGTCAGGTTGCCGACCTGTGCCGGATGGCCAAAGAACGGACCGCGTCGGGTGAGCGGACGTTGGTGACGACGTTGACCAAGCGGCTGGCCGAGGACCTGTCGCGGTACCTGGCCGAGCAGGGGCTCAAGACGCGGTACCTGCACTCGGAGATACAGACGATCGACCGGGTGGAGATTCTGCGGGCGCTGCGGACCGGCGACTTCGACGTGCTGGTGGGGGTGAACCTGTTGCGTGAAGGGCTGGACCTGCCGGAGGTGTCGCTGGTGGCGATCATGGACGCGGACAAGACCGGGTTCCTGCGCAGCCAGACGAGCATGATCCAGCAGATGGGCCGGGCGGCGCGGAACGTCCATGCCCTGGTCGTGCTTTATGCCGACAAGGTGACCGAGGCGATGGCCGCGGCGATGGAGGAGACCGAGCGCCGCCGCGAGAAGCAGTTGGCCTTCAACGCCGAGCACGGCATCACGCCGCAGACGATCCGCAAGGCCATCCGCCAGGGCATCGAGGTGGAGCTGCGCGCCCACAAGACCGCGCAGAAGGTCGTCGCCGACACCGAGGAAGAGTACGAGGTGACCGAACTGATCGCCGAACTCGAGAAGCAGATGCTCGAGGCGGCCGAGGCGATGGAATTCGAGAAGGCTGCGGCGTTGCGCGATCGCATCCAGGAGCTCAAGAGCCAGCCGCAGACCGGCAAGGTCAAGGCCGGCCCGATCGAAGACGTCTCCCCCGCGCCCGGCACCCCGGGTACCAGGGTCCGCAAGAAACCCAAGCGCCGATCGCGCTAGGCGCTGCGGCGGCGGGCCAGGCCGATCGCACCCGCGGCGGCCCAGAGCATGACGGTGGCGGGCTCGGGGACTTCGACGACGCTGACCGGCGAGCCGGGGTTTTCCGGGTCGTCCACGTCGTCCGGCGGGTCCTCGTTGGGGTTGCGCGTGAACCACAGGCGATCGAGGAACACGTCGAAGTCGCCGATCCCGCCGATGATCAGCAGGCTGGAGAACCCGCCTTCGATGTCGAATCGCTTCTGGGTCCAGTTGTGGTCATTGCGTTGGGGCAGGAAGTCGGTCGAGGTATCGACGAGGGAGCCGGCGCCGTCGAGACCGCTGTAGGCCAGAAGTTGCAGCGAGTCGTAGTCGCCGCCGTAGTCACCCATGTTGATCGAGGCCTGCTCGATCACTTCGGGGGTCACCGGCGAGCAGGGGTCTGCCCCCGCGCTGGTGAAGTTGATGATGAACCCTTCGGGCGAGGTGTCATAGAACGGATCGAGCGACCGCGACCCGTAGGCGGCGCCCTTGCCGGTCTGGCTGGGCAGGGTGTTGTCGACGATGTCGAAGCGTGCATTGTTCTGGCGTTTGATGGTGATGCGCACGCCGTCGACGTCGAGGACGAGTTGGGTGAGGTCGCCGGTGCGGACCGTCGCCCACCCGCTGGAGGTGTGAGGCGAGGGGACGACCGAGTTGGCGGTGGCGACGAGGCTGTCGAAGGTCAGCAGCGACCCCCGAGCGGCCGGAACCGCCATCGTCGCGCACGCCAACAGCAGGACAACGATCGATTGGGTATAGCGGAACATTCTCTCTGACTCCCACTAAAATCTCGCGCCGCGCTGCGCTCTCGGGGCTCTCTCGTGGCGACGTTGACGCAAGCAAACGCACTGTCACCCCACGGAAACGCGCGAAGCTCTCCAGTTGGGAAAGTATACCCGCTCGCAAAGCGATTGCAACAAGAATCTCTAAGTTAACCGTTTTCTGATTTACCCGCCTCGGCCGGGAAAAAAGCCCGTGGGGCCGTTTTACGGGCGTTTTTATCGAGCCGTGCCAATGGCCTGAAAATGGGGTTGGCTTGTACGGGTTGGGTAATTTGGCTCACCACGAGCCGTCCAGCAGGCTGTCGATCGCCTTCGCCACGCCCAGCTCGTCGTTGCTCGCCGTGCGGCGGGCCGCCACCGCCAGGGCCTGGGGCACGGCGTTGGCCATCGCGATCCCGCAGCCGGCGTTGGCCAGCATGTCCACGTCGTTAATGTGGTCCCCGATCGCCGCGATCTGGCCGGGGTCGATCCCGTGCGCCTCGGCCAGCCACGCCAGGCCCGACCATTTGTTCACGCCCGTGGCGAACACCTCCAGCACGTGCACCGGCTCGCCGTCGGCCTTGTCCTCGGCCACCGCCATGAAGTGCTGCACGAACAGCGAATCCCCGAACCGATCCACCAGCCCCCGCTCCACGCGCGGCATGTGCGAGGCCGGCCCGACGATCCCCACACGCACCGCGTGATGCAAATCTTCCTCGGTGATGCGGTCCGTGCCGCGGTAGGTCGCGCCGACATGGTCGAACCACCAGCGCGTGTTGGCGGTCAGACGCTCGGGCCTCACGACCAGGTAGTCGTCATCGCTCACCTCCGGATCGAGCAGGATGAGCACGGCGTCATCGCCGGTCATCAACTGGTCGGTGACGGCCAGGGACATGTGCGGCTCGAGGGTGGCGCGGTGGAGCGTGCGGCCGGTGGCCGGGTCGCTGATCAGCGCGCCGTTGGCCAGGACGAGCGGGCCGGCGTGGGCGAGGCCCTGGATGGCGCGGTGCGATTCCTTCAGGCCGCGCCCGGTGCACAGGGCGACGGTCATGCCGGCGTCCTGCGCGCGGCGCACCGCCAGGCGATTGCCTTCGGGCAGTTGTCCCGAGGAATCGAACAGCGTCCCGTCCAGGTCCAGTGCGAGCAGTCGGTACTTCATGCCGGTCGGGCGGGGCTTACTGGTCGTTGGCGTCTTTGTTGCCGCCCAGGAGGTTGCCGATGGTGTTTTCGACGGCCTTACCGGCGCCCTCGCCGATGTTTTCGACCTGTTCGCCGACGGCCTTGGTGGCGCCTTCGCCGATGTTGCCCAGTTGCCGGGTCACTTCGCCGGCGCTTTGTTCGAGCAGTTCCGCCGCGCCGCCGCCGATGGCCTCGGCCGCCGACGTCAACTCGCTGGTCAGGCGCCCGCTCAGGTCCGACAGGTTGGCCGGCAGCGCCTGCACGACGCTCATCATGATCGCCGGGTAAAGCTGGGCGATGAGTTGATCCAGCGGGACGTTGTCCTTCGTCACGTCGGTCAGTTCGATGTCCGGCGGGGTGACGGTGACCTTGCCCGTCGGGCCGTCGACGTGGGCGGTGATGTTGCGGATGACCAGCTTCTGCACGACGTACTGCTTGCCCGGCTCGGTCGGTTCTTCTTCGGCGGGTTCTTCCTCGTCCTTGCTGAACTTCTTGAGGTTGTCGCTGATGACTTCGACGTTGTATTTGCCGTCGGCTTTTTCGATGTTCAGCTCCAGGCCGTCGATGATGATCTGGTTGACCACGACGGTGTCGGTGCGGATGCTGCCGGGTTCGACGGCCAGGCCGAGGTGGCTGGCGTTGAGCATGAAGTCGGCGGGGTAGCCGGCGGGGTTGGCGATGTTGAGTCCGCCGATCGCGGCGCTGCCGCCCCAGAGGCTGATGCTCACGCCTTCGACGGTGGTGTCCACGCCCAGGGCGTACGTCCCGCCGCGCTCGATCGCGCTCTTGGCCAGCGCGTCGATGCGGACCCAGACCACGGCCACCACGATGGCGACGATCACGACCAGGCCCAGCAGAATGCGAAGTGCGGTTTTCATGTTCGGCTCCCTTGTGTTGTGCGTCCCGTTCAGTCGTTGGTTGTTGATTGTACGCCAATCACGGGTGCCTGTGGCAAACCGCAGGCGACTCGACACGCACGCGGCAGTGCCTATCATGCCCACGGTTGCCCACAGATCAGAAAGCATTGACCATGACCGAATCGCCCGAACCGCGCCTCGAGGGCTGGGTGCCCGAGCTGGCCGATGAAAATGACCTGCACGAAGCGCTGGAAAAGGCGTTCGATTATCGCGGTGACATCACCATCACCACCCGCGACGGGACCGAGGTGACCGGGTACCTGTACGATCGCCGGCGGGGCGACGGATTGCGCGAGTCGAGGGTCCGCCTCATGCCGGCCGACGGGTCGGAGATCATCACGATCACGTACGACCAGGTGGCGCGGCTGCAATTCGCCGACAAGGACCCGGCCGCGGGCAGGAGCTGGGAAAACTGGCTCAAGCGCTACGTCGAGAAGAAGAAGCGCGGCGAGTCGGCGGACCTGCATGCCGAGTCGCTGGATGAGTAGTGGAACCGGCGCGGCTCGGCGATCCGGATCGCCGGCGGTCGAAGTGGATCAAGCTTCGTGTTCCTCGACCCTTCGCCGCCAGCGGCCGAGGGCCATGATGGGGAAGTACAGGCGGTAGAGGTGATACCGCAGGTAGAACACGCGGGGGAACCCGGTGCCGGTGAACCAGTCCTCGCGCCACGAGCCGGGCTCGTCGTTGCTCTCGGGGTCGCGCTCGTTCAGTTGGGTATCGACCAGCCAGCGGAGGGCGCGCTGGACGTCGGGATCGAGCGGGCCGTAGACCGCGAGCATGGCCATGGCGCCCCAGGCGGTCTGCGACGCGGTGGCCGGGCCTTCGCCCTTGAGGTCGGGGTCTTCGTAGCTGTCGGCCGACTCACCGAACGCCCCGTCTTCGTGTTGCACGCTCTTGAGCCAGGCCCCGGCGCGGCGGACCCAGGGCTGGGTCATGTCGACGCCGACGTTGCGCAGACCGCAGACGACCTGCCACGTGCCGTAGATGTAGTTGACCCCCCAGCGTCCGAACCAGCAGCCTTCGGGTTCCTGTGTGTTCTGGAGGAACTGGACGGCGCTGCTGACCGCCGGATGGTTGGTGTCGAGGTCGAAGTGGCCGAGGCATTCGAGCGTGCGGCCGGTGATGTCGGGGCAACTGGGGTCCTGGATGGCGTTGTGGTCGGCGAAGGGGATGTACTCGAGGATGGGGCGGTTGATGGTGCGATCGAACGCGGCCCATCCGCCGTCCTCGTTCTGCATGGCGAGCATCCACTTGACCCCGCGCCGGGCGGCTTCGGCGGCGTGCGGCGCCGACCCGTTGGCCGCGCGATGCAACGCCATCGCCACCATCGCCGTGTCGTCGACGTCCGGGTAGTAGGCGTTGTTGAATTCGAAGTACCAGCCCGAAGGCTCCACGTCAGCCGGGACGTTGTTCTTCCAGTCGCCGACGACCTCGCGGCATTCCTTGCTCACCAGCCACTCGACGCTGCGCCGCACCGACTGGTCGCTGGAATACTTGCGACCGGCCTCGGTCATGGCGTACAGCGCGATGCCCGTGTCCCACACCGGGCTGAAGCACGGCTGGAAACGGATCATGTCGCCTTCCTCGATCATCAGGCTGTCCAGTTGCTCCCACGCCTCGTCGATCTTCTCGTGATCGTCGCGATAGCCCAGGCAGCGCAGGGCGATGATGATGTACACCATCGGCGGGTAGATCGCGCCCAGCCCGTCGGAGTTCTGCGTGCGCTTGATGATCCACTGTTCGATCTGCTGCAGCGCGCGGCGGCGCAGGGGATTGAGCCGGGTGCGTTCGAAGATCTTCAACCCCCGGTCGGCCGCGAGGAACAGGTTCTTCCAGCTCAGCAGCTTCTTGTCGAAC
>CAYYPN010000211.1:646-5704 GCA_964473545.1 uncultured Planctomycetaceae bacterium | reverse complement strand
AGGCTGGACAGGTCGATGCGGGCCTGGATCGCGCCCAGAGACCGCTTGAGCATCGCCGTCGCCATGGATCGGGTTTCGTTGAGCCGATGCATCGTGTCGGTTTCCACACGGTCGATCGCGCAGCCGCCGACCGTGTCGTGGGGATGACACTTCAGCAGGTACCGCCAGGCGATGCCGAAGAACGCCTGCGGCCAGGGAGTCCCCAGCGCATGGGCGATCACGGCGAACGGTTCGCTCTGTCGAATCAGCAGGTTCTCGACCTCGGTGGCGTACTGCTTCTGTTTCGGGCGGGTCGAGATGATGTTCACGAACGACTGGTGGAAGCCATCGGGGAAAATGTCGGGATACTTCATCTCGCCGACGTTGACCGGCAGTTCAACGGGGTCGACCGCCTGCTTGATCGCCTCGGCGTAAGCGGGCAACGAACTGTAAAACAGCTTTTCCCCCTCCTCGACAAACTGCTGGCACATGCGCAGCATCTGGTCTTCCAGCATCTCCGGCGCCGAGGTATCGAACCCGTGCATGAAGGCGAGCTCGCTGGTGCGGAAGGTCTCCTTTTCGCGTTCAAAAAGGTCACGCAACTCCCGGCGGGCGACCTGTTCGTCAATCTCGCGCCGAGGCTTGAGGATCGTGGCGTGGTCGTATCGCGTCTGAGCGTCGATGATCTTGAACGGCATCTGGCCCTCGCGCCAGTTGTAAAGCCGCTCGAGCCGCGCCGGTTGATCGCTGTACAGACCGTGGCGCCACACGCTCATGTAGTAGTTGTAACGCGGCTTCTCGCTCATGCGCGAGGTCAGCAGCCGCGTGCCGTCCGGGCCTTCCCAGTAGAACTCCGCCTTGGGGGCTTTGACGTGGTTGATCCCGCGGTAGAAGAAGCAGGTGTCGATGCCGAACCCGGCATAAATCTGCGGCAACTGCGAGATGTGCACGAACCCGAACGGCGTGTAGCCGACCTTCATCACCTTGCCGAACCGGCGCGCCTCGCGATGGCCCAACAGGAGGTTGCGGGTGATCGACTCGCCGGTGATCGTGTTCATGTCCGGGGCCGAATACCACGGGCCGATGTGCAGGCGACCCTCACTGACGAACCGCTTGATCGCCGCTTCGGCTTCCGGCCGCACCGCCAGGTAGTCCTCCAGCGGCACGGTCTGCGAGTCCATGAGGAACTGATACTCGGGCACCGTTTCCAGGATCCGCAGCAGGTTGTCGATGAAGTGCACCGTCAACTCGCGCGTGTGCTGGAAATCCAGCGTCCACTCGCGATCAAGGTGCGAGTTGGGGATGTAATGAGCCCGGCAGGTGGTGGCGGTTGCCGTGGTCATGGGCGACTACCTCTTCAATTCAAATTCAAGGGTGATGATCTTGCCGCGTCCGGCGATGAACGTGGCGATGCGGCCGTCGGTCTTCAAGGCCTCGCCACGCTCGCCGGCCAACGAGACGATATACGCCGAAACGAAATCAAAGCCCGTCCGAACGGTCGATGTGATGTCACCTTCGGTCGGGTTGTAGAACCGCACGAGCACGCTGTCGCGATCCTCGGCCTTGGTGATCGCGCTGAGGACCAGGTTCGGATCCGCCTGGGCCACGAAACTGTAATCGGTCGGCATCACTCCGGCCTGCTTGCCGAATTGCACCGCCTTCAACGGATGGTTGAACGCCAGGGCGTCGTGATACACCGCGTCCTCAAACCAGCCCTTGCTGTGCGGCATCAGGGCGTACTCGTGCGTCGTGCAACCGAGTCCCTGCGAACTTTCGTCGCCGGGGTAGTCCATCCACAAACGGTTATCGCAGGGGATGCGCATCCGAACACCGCGGGTCAGGCTCATCGCCAGCGTGTGCTGGTCGTTGTCGACGATGACCTCGTAGTCACGGGTCGAACGGGATAGTAGCGCCAACCCCGCGTCGCCTTCGTGCAGGTCTGCCCACAACTGCACTGGATGCCGGGCCAGTTCCGTCGTCAGGTCCGGCACGGTCTTGTACTTGACCACGGAGAACGAACCGTCGGCACAGGTCGACTCGGCGGTGAAGCCGGTCGGGAAAAGCACCTTGAGGAAGTGGTCGCGCACATGGTTATCGATGGTCGTCGCGACTTCGACATGGCGGGCCCCCTTCTTCAGCGTGAGGCGTACGGTGGCGTCGATGGTCGCGTTGTGTTCGCTGCGGCACTTGTGGGTAAAGTCGTAACGGGCGGGCACGGCCATCGTCTTGCGGATTTCGAAGACGGTTTCGAGCGGACCGTGTCGGAGGCAGGCGACCTCGGCCGCGCCGGGGCGCGAGTCGATAATCGCATCCTGATCCGGGGAGCACGAAACCCACATATTGCCGCAGTCTCCGGAATCCTGGAAGTAATTCAGGCCCGAGTGCGTGCGATCGGTCGCGCGATTCGTCAGGTCAAACGTGCCGTCTGGGTTGATCGCGAGTTCGACGTGCTCGTTGCGGGCGCGGCGCGTACCAACGAGCAGGTCGTTTTCAATGATGCGCGGCGGGTCGAATTCCTCGTGCGGGTAGGGATAGTCACGCTGAGCGACGGGCTTGATCTTGAAAGTCTTGTACCCCATCGCCGGGATATCCGAGGCCCAGAAGAGCAGTTGCACGCGGGTGCAGTAGAACGGCATGTTGCGACTGCGGGGGTGATAGATGCCGCCGCGCGTCTTCTCGCGGTGAAGTTCCTGCACCTCGCAGGCGTTGCCGGCGACGTCCTCGATCACCACGTAATCCAGCGCGATGTCCGCCGGAATATCCACCCACGCCTCAACGACCTCGCTTCGGTCGAACGACGTGGTGTTATAAACTGCGAGGAACATTTCGGCGTCGTCGACGCTGTCGGTGGCGATCTCCTTCGTAAGATTGTTCAGCGACTTGCGCTGCACGGCGTCGGCGATGTTGCCGGCGTGGTGAATGCGGTCGAGCACCCCCGCGCCCAGTTCCTTCGGGCCCAGGCCGTGCATCGAATCATGCACGTGGCTGTGGAACAGCAGCTTCCATGCCTTGTCGAAATACGTCCGGGGGTAGCGGTCGATGCCGTTGGCCCACGCGGCGGTGGCCAGCGGTTCGGCGTAACGGATGAGGCTGCGTTCGGTCTTCGCGTTGGCCAGCTTGATCTCCGGGTGCACGGAGACAACGTCGCTGTGCACCGAGCCGACCGGCCCGTCACGCATGGGCCCGCTGACCACGTTGAGTTCGTCGCGCTTCTCGGCCAGGGCAGCCTTGAGTTCGTTGAGATAGGTGGTCAACTGGCTGTGCTGGATGTTGTACTTGTCGCCGTATTTTTTCTGGAACTCGGCGATGATGTCGGGCACGCATGGGTGGGGTTCGGTGAAGTCGGTGCCGTCGAAGAACAGGCGCGTCTGCGGGGCGAGCGTGTACTCGGTGGTTTTGAGCGTGCGCTCGAAGCCCATGTCGATGTTCTTGGGATGGTACTCATCGGGGGGATCAAGGATTTCGTGGAAGAAGCCGTAGCCTTCGGGGTCGGCGGTATGGACGACCTTGCCGAGTGTGCCGTAGTCGTACTGCCAGTCGCGATGCCAGGGGTCGCGATCGTAGACGATGGGGATGATGCCGGCGAAGGTGAAGTTCCAACGAGCCTCGGGCCCGAGTCGCGAGGCGATGGCCTGCGTGCCGTCGGGCGACTCCCAGATGAACTCAGCGTGCCTGGAGCGAGCCGGATTCATGTACTTGTAGAAGATGATGATGTCGATGCCGAAGTGCGAGCAGAGCTGCGGCAACTGCCCGATCTGGCCGAAGCTGAACACGTTGTAGCCGCACTTGAGCACGTCGCCATACTGCAGCGATCGCTTCACGCCATACTGGAGGTTGCGGACGATCGACTCGCCATGCGGCGTGGCGCAGTCGGGCAACGTATACCACGGGCCGATCTCGAGTTTTCCATCGGCGACGAGTTGGCGAATCTTGCCTTCCTGCTCGGGTCGGATCTCCAGGTAGTCGTCGAGCAGCACGACCTGTCCGTCGAGATGGAAGGACTTGTAGTCAGGGCGCTCGTCCATGATCTCGAGCAGGTGGTCGATGCAGTCAACCAGCTTCATGCGGGTGTGTTCAAACTCCCAACGGAACTCGCGATCCCAGTGAGTGTACGAAACGATGTGAATGTTCGGCTTCATGGTGTTGGCCTTGGGTGTGCGGGTTAGTGGTATTCGGGGTCGGCACAGGTTCGCCGACGCATGGCGTCGCGTCCAGCGCCGTCGCGGGTTGGCCACCTGTTGAGGTTCGGCCAAGGGATCGATTGCATCAAGTTCGATGCGTTTGTGACGTTTGTGCAAAGTTAACGTCGCACAACCGTCCGCCCACTATAGCAGAAACCGGCGGGATTGTGCGGGGGGTGAGCCACGGCGGCGACCAAAAATCACGCCTCAGGCCACCGCGGCGATCAGGGCGTCCATCACCTTGTCGCGGCGGGCGTCCGGGTCGTCCGGCCCCTGGCCGGGGTAGGACACGTTGCAGGTCACGCCCTGCGGCCGGGCGAGTTCGGCCAAGCCGAGCCCGAACCTCGGGCTGTGCGTGAAGTAGTCGCCGGTCGGCTCTTCCGGCTCGAGGCCGAAGCCATAGAACAGATGGATCGGCGGGGAACCGGGATGAATCTGGGCGGCGGGCGAGGTGTGCCGGATGTGCTCCATCAACTCCTCACGCCGCTTGAGAAACTCGTCGAACGAATTGCAACCGAACGCATGCCCGCCGTAGGTCAGCGCCTCCCCCACCCACTGGCGCATCTGGACGGGATCCAGCGAAGTCTGCGCCCCGGCACAACCAATCGCGCGCACCTTCGTCGACTGCCGCAGCACCGGGTCGTCACTATTCGGCTCGGCGCGATCGGGGGCCAGGCCCAGCCACAGCGCGCTGCACGCCCCGGCCGATCCGCCGTAGAGCGCGACGCGTTCGGGATCGAGGTTCCAGCGTTCAGCGTTGAGCCTTAGAAACTGCAAAGCGAGCTTCGCGTCGCCCATCGGACCCATCACCGGCGGAAACACGCCCTGCTCCGCGGCTTGAGGAATGAACCGATAGGTCACACATGCCATCGCCACGCCGAGGCCGACGATGCGCGGC
>CAYYPN010000211.1:0-636 GCA_964473545.1 uncultured Planctomycetaceae bacterium | reverse complement strand
GTTGGCGAAATCGATCATGTGCTGCTTGTCGCCCGACATCCAGCCTCCGCCGTGAATGCCCATGATCCACGGGTGCGGGCCATCCCCTTCGGGCAGGTAGATATCCATGCGGTGCGACGGATCGTCACCGTAGGCAGTTTCCAGAAAGGCCTGGGCGGCCCAACTGACGTCGGCAGCACCGGTTGTCATGGGGTCCCCTTGGACTATTCGCGGGCTTGTTTTTCGTAGACGCGGATGTAGTCGACGTACATGTCGGTTCCGTTGCCGTAGCGTTCGAGGTCGATGGACCAGCCGCTGATCCCGCCGATGGCATAGTTGAGCAGCACGACATGCGGGTCGCGCGACTTGTCGTTGGTCGGGTGGCGGAGGACCTCGATGTCATCGAAGTAGTAGACGGTTTCTTCCAGGCCGATCATGACCGCGTAAGTGTGGAAGGTGGTGGACCAGTAGCTCTTGCCGCCGAGTTCCATGATCATGGGGCGCGTGCTGACGCCCTTCTTTTTCGAGCCGTCGGGATTGGTTTGCCGCCAGAAGTGGCTGACGATGGAGTAGCCGGGGTGGTTGGGATTGCCTTTGCCGACGCCGCCGTAGAGTTCGGCGATGTCCAGTTCATCGCCGGGCACGCCGCGCTTGGGC
>CAYYPN010000210.1:0-5750 GCA_964473545.1 uncultured Planctomycetaceae bacterium | reverse complement strand
GGCCGGTGTCGCGGACATGGAAAACCGGTTGCTCGTTCTGGTCGTCGGTCCCGATGTCGATCCGCCTGGTTGCCGCGTCGTCGGGCATGTATTTCACCGCGTTGTCGAGCAGGTTCTGGAACACCTGGCGGATGCGATTGCGGTCGGCCAGCAGCGTCGGCAGGTTCGGCTGGACCTTTAACTCGATCCCCCGCGACTCCAGGTCGTAGCTCAGCGCGTCGGCGATCGAACTGAGCAGTTCATTCAGATCGATCGGCTGATGCTTGACCGGCTGGGTGCGGATGCGCGACAGGTCCAGCAGGTCGGCCAGCAGTTCCGACTCGGCCTTGGCGTTGGCGGCGATGCGCTTGAGTTTGCCCAGAGTCTCGTCCGCCAGTTCGTCTTCGTGTTTCATCAGCAGCATTTTGGTCATGCCGGCGATGTTGCGGATCGGGGCATTGAGGTCGTGGGCGATGGCCCGGATGAACTCGTCCTTGTCCTGCATCTGCTGGCGGAGCTGGGTGTTGGCTTCGTGCAACTGGGTGGTGCGGGCCTGGACCTGCTGTTCCAGGTGCTGATTGGCTTGGACGAGTTCGGCGCGGGCGGCGGCGAGCTTGTCGGTCATGACGTTGAACGCCTGGGCCAGCACCGCGATCTCGTCGTTGCCGCGCACGTGGACCGGCTCGGTCGTGCGTCCCTCGGCCAGTTGCACCGTCCGCCGCAGCATCAGGCGCAGGGGACGGGTCAACCGCCGCACGCCCAGCACCGTCAGCGGCCAGACGATCAGGCAGATCACGCCCACGGTCACGATCGTCGCCGTCTTGAAATGGGCGAGCATCTGCGCGTGCCCCGGGTCGTGCATCGCCAGCGCGATGTACCCGGCCAGTTGATTGGTCTGCTCGTCGCCGGTCCGGGTTGACCAGATCGGCTGCGTGAAGACGATCAGCGGCGCCTGATCCTCCGCGGCCAGGTCGACGCCCGTGCTGATGTGGGTCGAGGCCAGCGGATCGTTGCGCATCTGCTCGGTGTACCGCGTCCAGCTACCCGGATTGGAAATCCGTCGCAGCACCGGCTGGCCGGAGTCGTCGACGACATTGACAAACGCGATTCGCGGGTCCAGGGCCAACTGCTCGGTCAGTAGTCCCAACCGGTCCATGCGCCGGCTGGCCATGTGATCGCCCAGCCCCCGCGCGGCGGTCTCCGCCAGAAGCTGCGCGTCACGATACAACGCCTGCCGCATGGCCCGGTCGGCCAGTCGGGCCGTCAGGTACCCGCACAGGCCCGTCGACACCATGACGAACAGCACCACGGCGATCGTCGCCTTGAGCTGCAACGATCGCCTGGGGCGAAGCAGCGGCGCCTCGCCTTCGTCGGACGTCGGCATGGGGGGGGTGTTGACAACCATCGCGCGTGCCGGTTCGGTCACCCGGTTAAAGTGAGCATCGGCGTTTGTGACCGGCCGCATAACCCCGGTCCGCCGCCTTTCCGCAGCCTCACGCGGGCGATACACTCCCGGCATGACCAATCCTTATTCACAACGGTTCGCACGGCCGGCGCTCAGGCTGGGCCTGCTGGCGGTGCTGGCGCTGGCGATCGGCGGTTGCCAGCAGAGCGTGAGCATGGCCAACCCGGTCCCGGTGGCCGAGCACGAGTACGACCGCGTATTCGACCAGGCGGTCGACGTGTTGCGGCGGCACCGGTTTGTCGTCGAGCGGCAGGACCGTCGCTTCGGCGTCATCAGCACCCACCCGCAGGTCGCTTCCAGCGTGTTCGAGCCGTGGCGGGGCGATAACACCACCGCCCGTCAGGTCGCCGAGAACACGCTGAACCTGCGCCGTCGCCGGGTGCGGATTCTCATCGAGCCGGCGCTGACCGCGGATACGGTCGAGGCCCCCGACACGCAGCGACCACGTTATGAGTTGTTCGTCGAAGTCATGCTCGAGCAGCGCCAGCATCCGCCGACGCCCTTGCACACCGCCGAAGCCTCACTCCAGGCCAGCTACACGCGCGACCCCGGTCGCCAGTCGCTGGAAACCGAGAAAGGCCTGGTCGCCAGCGACTGGCGGCCGGTCGGTCGGGATGCGGAACTGGAACAGCGCCTGGTTGCCGAGATTCTCGTCCCGGCTGCCGCCGCGGGAGGGGACTCGGATTCACAGGCGGATCCCGCGGTTGACCGCAAGGGTGTCGGGGAGCCTTCGTCATGAGTGCAGCCGACCGCCTGCTGCGAATCGGCCACTCGCCCGATCCCGACGATGCGTTCATGTGGTATCCCCTGGCCGACGTCACCGGCCCGGACGGGCAGGCCGGCCCCAGGGTCGACACGTGCGGCTACCGCTTCGAGCACGTCCTCGAAGACATCGAATCGCTCAACCAGCGGTCCGAGCGCGGCGAGCTGGAAATCACCGCCCTGAGCATCCACCAGTTCGCCCACGTGGCCGACCGCTATGCGTTGACGAGCTGCGGCGCGAGCATGGGCGATGGCTACGGCCCGATGATCGTCGCCCGTGAGCCGATCAACCTCCGCCAGCTCATCACGCCGGTCACCACGCCGGCCCCGAGCCTTGAAGACCAGCGTCCGCCGGATGCGTTGCGGCTGGCGATTCCCGGTCGCCGCACGTCGGCGTGGCTGGCCTGCCAGTTGATGCTGCTGGAAACCGAGGGCGTCCAGCCCGGCTCGCTGCGGTCGATCAACCACGAGGTGGTCCCGTTCGACCAGATCATTGCGAAGGTCGCGTCGGGCGAGTTCGATGCGGGCCTGATCATTCACGAGGGCCAGCTCACGTACGCCGACGCGGGTCTGCGGTGCATCGTCGACCTGGGCAAGTGGTGGACCGACACCCGCAAGCTCCCCCTGCCGCTGGGGGGCAACGCGATCCGCCGCGACCTGATGGACCAGGCCCCGACGATCTGCCGCGTTCTGCTGGATTCGATCCGGTACGCGCTGGACCATCGCGAGGAAGCGGTGGCGTATGCGATGCACTACGCCCGTGACATGGGCCGGGACCTGGCCGACCGCTTCGTGGGGATGTACGTCAACCAGACGACGCTTGACTACGGCGAAACCGGCCGCCGGGCCGTCGAACAGTTGCTCGCCGAAGCGGTCCAAGCCGACATCACCCCCGACTGCGGCGAGATCGATTTCGTGCGCCCGGGGTGAGATGCACCGGAAAAACCTCGTGTTGCTCGCTGTTGCGTGGCTATGATATGGCAAATCGGACCTGCGTCGCAGCAAGGGACCATCGATGAAGCAGAACATTCGAGTGCTGATCTATCCGGACGTGACAGGCGGGTACAACGTGCAATGCGATGACCTGAGTGCCTACACGCAGGGTGATACGTTGGAAGAAGCACTGGCCAACATGCGTGAAGCGGTGGCGCTGGCATTGCAAGGGGAGGACCTGGCCAAGTTGGGTTTCGTACCTGACGCGTCGCTTCTGGTCGAGTTGGAAATGGGGCCGGTCCGTAGCGCGGCTGATGAGTCGGGGGTGGCGCGTGCCGGGTAAGCAGCGTGTGCTTTCGGGGTGGGATGTCTTACGCATACTCGAACGGTTCGGCTTCGTCCAAGTCGACCAACGCGGCAGTCACATCAAGGTTCGATGCCACAACGAAGCCGGCCAACGCATCAGCATTTCCATTCCCAACCATCGCGAAATCCGACCGGGCACATTGCACAGCATCTACCGTGATGCGTGCAGGGCTGTCCCCGAGGCAGAATTGCGGCCGCACTTTTTTGCAGCGTCCTGACCCGGGCAGCCGCGGCGTTGCACGCCGCCGGCAGCGACCCGTTCAATCCACCAGTTCGTGCTCGCGGAGGTACAGGGCGCTGGTGGTGGCGGTTTCCATCGGGCCGAGGTTGCGGAGCTGGTCCTGTTCGACGCTGGCCCAGGCGATGCCCAGTTCCGCGGCGGCTTCGAGGGCGGGCTTGATCGGGACGACGCCCGTGCCCACCGCCGTCCACAGCCCGCGGTCTTCCAGCGAGTAGACGTCCTTGACGTGGATGATCGGCACGCGCGAGCCGAACCGCCGCAGCAGGCGTACGGGGCACTCGCCGCCGATGGCGATCCACGCGATGTCCAGTTCGAAGTGCACCGTCGCCGGGTCGGTGTGCATCGCCAGCATGTCCAGGGCGTACACGCCGTCGAAGGTCGCCTTGAATTCGTGGTCGTGATTGTGGTAGCAGAACTTGAGCCCGGCGTCGGCGACGCGGCGGCCGGCGTGGTTGAGCTGCTCGGCCGTCCGCATCACCGCGTCACGGCTGTCCGTCGACGCCCACCAGCAACTGACATGTTCGCATTGCAGGGTCCGGGCCTTGTCGATGATCGCGTCGAGTTGCGCATCATCCTCCAGGTAATCGGCCTTGCAACTCAGGGTCACGGCCTTGAGGCCCAGGTCGCCAAAGCGTTTGAGGTTCCCGCTCACGTCGCCATCGAGCAGCCAGTTCGGACACTCGATGCCACGGTAGCCCAGCCCCGCCAGTTGCTCGGCGATCGGCCAGGGGTCGTCCGCCATGAGCTTGCTCACGATTCCGATCAACGCCAGCTTCGGTTTGGCCATCGCATGGATTCCCTGAAGAAAGACGCCAGCTTAGCGAACGTCGCGGCCGACGCCAGGGCTCGCGGCGCTTTTAGCGTCATCTTTGCCGTTGCTTTCCTTTTTGATCCCCGCGGTAAGGGCAAACTTCATCGCGTCGTCCATGGCCATGTCGATCGGCGTGAGGGCGCTGCGGGGGACGATGAGGGTGAATCCGCCGAGCTGGTAGCTCATGGGCAGGTAGACCGCGACCTGGTCGTCGCCGCCGATGCCTTCGGGCACATCGTCGAACTGTTCGCGGGTGACAAAGGCGAGGATGCGTTGTCGGCCGGATCCATCGAGGTCGACCATGACGACCTTGTTCATTTCCCGGGTCTTTTCGCCGCTGAAGAAGTCCATCAGGTCGCGCAGGGACCCGTACAGGCTTTTGACCAGGGGGATGCGTTCGAGCAGCGACTCGAAGCCGCGGTAGAGACTGCGGAAGATGCTGGCGTTCATGAGGATGCCGGCGATGAAGATCGCGGCCGCGGCGAGGATGATGCCCGACCCCGGCAGGTAGGGCATGCCGACGAACGCGGCGAACCGCGCGACCATCGACTCGATCCCCGCCGCCAGCCACCACAGCAGGTAGAGCGTCAGAACGACCGGCAGAACTACCACCAGGCCCTTGCCGAACGTGCGGCCGATGAATTTCCAGTCCATGTCAGGCTCCGTGGCTGAGGATGACGTCACAAGATGATTGTACGGCCGAAGTTGACTACGCCGACCCACCACGAAACAATGGGTCACCGCTCGGGAGCAAAAAGCCAATGGTAACCGACAACGACGTGATGGTGATCGATTCGCCGCGGATGACCCCGGCCCAGCAGTCGTACCTGCCCGAAGTGTTCAAGGGGCTGGGCACGACGATGAAGCATGTGTTCGGGACGGTGCGCGGCGACAAGGCGAGGTATTTCAAGACGCTGCAGTACCCCGAGGAACGGCGTGAAAACTACGACTTCATGGAAGGGGGGATGTGGACGGGCAACTACCGCGGGGTGCATCGGCTCAACCGCGACGAGGAAGGCCGCGTCAAGTGCGTCGCCTGCTTCATGTGCTCCACCGCCTGCCCGGCCAACTGCATCCACATCGAGGGCGAAGCCTCGCCGTGGGATGACCGCGAGAAGTACCCGCGCAAGTTCGACATCGACGAGTTGCGCTGCATCTACTGCGGCATGTGCGAGGAGGCCTGCCCGGTCGAC
>CAYYPN010000209.1:0-5762 GCA_964473545.1 uncultured Planctomycetaceae bacterium | reverse complement strand
CGGCAGCTTCGCCGGGTTGGGCACCTGGCCCGGGATCACCTCCAGCCGATCCTTGTCTTCACCCAGCCGCGGCATCGACCGGAACAACCCCTGTGTGTAGGGATGCATCGGGTCGTTGAACACAGCCTCGACCGAGCCATACTCGACGACGCGCCCGGCGTACATCACCGCCACGACGTCGGCGTTCTCCGCGACGACGCCCAGGTCGTGCGTGATGAGCATGACCGCCATGTCGCGCTCGTGCTGAAGCCGGCGCAGCAGTTCGAGAATCTGGGCCTGGATCGTCACGTCCAGCGCGGTCGTCGGTTCGTCGGCGATGAGCAGGCGGGGATTGCAGGCCAGGGCCATGGCGATCATCGCCCGCTGGCGCATACCCCCGGACAGTTGATGCGGATACTCGTCGAGTCGGCGGCGGGGCTCGGCGATGCCCACCGCGTGCAGGGCCTCCTCGGCGATCTTCACCGCCTCGGCCTTGTGCACCTTCCGGTGCAGGTGAATCGCTTCGAGAATCTGCCAGCCGATTGAGTACACCGGGTTCAGGCTGGTCATCGGTTCCTGGAAGATCATGCTGATCTGGTTGCCGCGCACCGATCGCATGTAGGACGCGGACTGATCGACGAGGTTGACGCCGTCGAAATCGATCGTGCCCTGCGTGATTCGGCCCGGCGGGTCGGGGATCAGTTTCAGAATGCCCAGCGCGGTGACGCTCTTGCCCGACCCCGACTCGCCGACGACGGCGAGGGTCTGCCCCGGATACACCGACAGGCTCACGCCGTTGACCGCATGCACGAGCGCATCGTCCGTGCGAAACTCCACGTGCAGATCACGAATGGCAAGCAGAGGTTGGTCGGATTTGTCGGTCATGATTCGTCGATCCGTCGCTCGACACGCTCGCGTGTCCGGCGTTGATTCAGGTACGTATCAAGGTCCAGTGACTCGACCTGCCGCAGCACCCGTGATGCAGCATCTTCCACATCCGCGAGATAGACCCTCGGATCACGCGGCATAGAGCAACTGCCTTTCGTCCCGGATCGCATGGCGAAAGCATCGGTTGCGATCGTCTGCGGCATGTAAGGATCGAGCGCGGTCATGACACGTTCATTCTATCGCAAGGATCGGTCACGTCTTGAGTTTCGGGTCCAGTGCGTCGCGCAGAGCGTCGGAGGCGATGTTCAACGCGAGGCTGATGACGAAGATCGCCAACGTGGCCGCGGCCATCTGCCACCAGACGTCCTGCGACAGTTCCTGCCGGGCGTCGTCGATCATCACGCCCCACGACGGCACATTCTTCGCCCCCAGCCCGAGAAAGCTCAGGATCACTTCCGCGTGAATGAACTCCACGAACCGCAACGAAAAATCGATCAGGATCAGGTGCATCACATTCGGCAGAATGTGCTTGAAAATGATCGTCGGCCAGCCCGCCGCGTAGGCATGGGCGGCCGTCACGTAGTCCCGGCTGCGATGCTTGATCACCTCGCCCCGGATCAGTCGGCAGATGCCCACCCAACTGGTCAGCCCCAGCGCCAGGTACACCGCCGGCAAACCGCGCAACGGATACCCGAAGACCTCCACGTCGCGCAGAACGAACGCGAACGCCAGGATCAGCAGCAGCCCCGGGATCGAACTGAGCGTGGTGAACAGCCACACGATCACTTCGTCGACCCACTTGCCGAAGTACCCCGCCATCGCCCCCAGCGGCACGCCGATCCCGATCGAAATCAGCGACGCGAAGAACGCCACGGTCAGCGACGTCTTCGCGCCGTACAGGGTCTTGCGCCAGACGGACAGGCCGAAGATATCCGTGCCGAAGATGTAATCGGCCGAAGGCTCGGCATAACTCGGGCCGACCTCCGTCGCCCAGTTATTCGCGACCAGTCCTGTCGTTACCGCCAGGGCGAGCAGGACGTAACCGATCACAATAATCAGGCAGACCATGGCGACCTTGCGGCGACGGAAGCGCCGCCACGCATCCATCCAGAGGCTGCGCCCGCGGCGCGTTTCCGCTTCGTCGTTCAGCATGTCCGCCGTGATCGTCGTCAACTCAACTTAATCCTCGGGTCCACCAGCGCGTAACAGATGTCGGTCAGCAACTGACCGATCACGAACAGCAACGAGATGATGAAGGTCATCGCGGTGATGATCGGGTAGTCGCGGCTGTTGATCGCCTCGATCATCAGGTAGCCCAGCCCGGGGATGCCGAAGAACCGCTCCAGCAGCAGCGAGCCGAGGAACAGGAACGGAATCGCCAGTACGACCATGGTGATGATGGGGATCATCGCGTTTTTCAGCAGGTGCACGAACAACACCCGCCGGGTGCCGACCCCCTTGGCATAGGCGGTGCGGATGTAGTCCGAGCGCATTTCATCGAGCATGACCGTGCGGTAGAAGCGGACGTTGCCGCCGGCTCCGGCGACGATGCCCAGCAACGCCGGCAACACGAAGTCACGCGCCGTCGGCGCGCCGAACACATGCACCGGGAACCAGTCCAGCACGTACCCGAAAAAGTACTGGCCGAACAGAATGATCGCCAGGTAAGGCATGCTCAGCCCGGCGACGGCCAGAATCACCAGCCCCAGGTCCCACGGCGTGCCCCGCTTGTATGCCGCGAACAGCGCCAGCGGAATCGCCGTGGTGAGCAGGCCCAGGAAGATCGGAATCTGCAGCGTCAGCGAAGGCCCGGCCCCGCGGCCGATGATCTGCAACACCGGCTGTTTGCTCGTGATCGACTTGCCGAACTGGAACGACGCCGTCTTCCACAGATGATCGACAAGCTGCGAATCGAACAGCCGATACCACGGCCCCTGCTCCGCCGCCTCGAAATTCAGGAAGCGCGGCTTGTTGAAACCCAGCGCCTCGCGAATTTCACGGATCTCCTCGGCGCTGGCGTTCTTGCCCGCGATGTCCAGCGACGGGTCGCCCGGCACCAGCTTGAACAGCACAAACGTCACCAGCAGAACGCCGAAGACGATCGGGATCGTGTACAGCAATCGCCGAACAATGTATGACCACATGATTACGGTTGGTTGTTCACGCGCTGTTCGACGTCGAGGCGCTGGTACTTGGCCAGGCCGTAGCCGAACGCATGCGGCTTGTAGTTCTTCAGCCAGTCATAGTGCAACACGAACGCCACCCGGTGCACCATCGGCACGCAGGGAATGTCGTTCACGAGAATGCGCTCCATTTCGCGGTACATCGCCAGGCGCTCGGGCGAATCGCGCATGGTCGAGGCTTGGTCGAACAACTCGTTGAAGCGAGCGTTGTCGTAGTTGAAGTTGTTGGGTCCGGGGGACTCGTTGGGGCCGTAGAAACACTGCAGGAAGTTTTCCGCGTCGGGGTAATCGGCGATCCAGCCGAGCGTGAAAACCTGCGCGCTCTTGGTCTTGACCTGGTCCTGGAACGTGGGCCAGTCCATGTACTCCGGCTCGACGGTCAGGCCGATCCTGGCGTACTGGCGGGTGATGAACTGCCCGCTCTGGCGGCTGGTCGTGTCGGTGCCGGGGAAGAACAGGTGCAGTGTCGGCAGCGGCCCGCCGTGGACCTGCTCCGCCTGCTTGACCAGTTCCTTCGCCCGTTCGACGTCGTACCCGGTGTACGGGCTTTCGAGGTTCGGGTCGTACGCCTCGAGCATGGGCGGGAAGATGCCGTCGGCCGGTCTCGCGCGATTGTTGCTGAACAGCTTGATATACTGGTCCCGGTCAAACGCCAGGCTCATCGCCCGGCGCAGCGGCGCGTTGGTCCCGACGACCGGGTCCTCCATGTTGAACCCCAGCCAGAACGTCGCCGGGTCGTCATACACCAGCAGGTCGATGCCCCTTTCCTCCATCTGCGGCTTGAGGTTGCGGCTGGGATCGATCGCCTGGCTGTAGTTGTCCTTGGGGATGCCCGACGCGTCGATGCGCCCCTGCAGAAACAACAACCACGCCGGCTGCGACTCCTCGATCACCTGCCACTCGATGCGATCGATGAACGGCAGCTTCTTCCCCGCGTCATCCAGGTACCCGTTGGCGCGATCGCCCGGCTCGCCCTCGCTGGGGTAGCGTTCGTCACGAAACTCCGGGTTGCGCGCCATGACCAGGCGGCTGCCGCGCTCCCACCGTTCGAGCATGTAAGGCCCGGTCCCCACCGGGTGATTCTGGAACTCGTCGCCGTAGTGTTCGACCGCCTCACGCGGGACGACCGCCGTCGGCAGATGCGCCAGCAGGTACAGGATCTGCGGCCAGGGCCGGGTCAGCTCGATCACCAGCGTCCGCTCGTCCGGGGCGCTGAGGCCCTCGACGTTGGCCGCGTAATCGCTGGGCTCGCCGGCCTCGCGCGCCGCTTCGGTCTGCTCGCGGAACGCGTTCAACCCGACGATGCGCCCGTCGAAAACCCACCAGTTCTTGCTGATGTTCTGCACGTCGGCGATGCGCTTCCACGAGTAGATGAAATCCTGCGCGGTGACCTTGCGGCCCGCGCCGTCGGGGAAGCAGGCGTCGTCCTGAAAGTACACGTCATCCCGCAGCGTGATCGTGTAGGTCAGCCCGTCCTCACTGACCTCGGGCATGTCCGCCGCGAGACAGGGAATCAACTCGTACGGCCGCTTGAGGTAGTGGTACTGAAACAGGCACTCGTAGATCTGCGACCCGACGCTGGAGCTGGTGGTGTCGCCGATGTCCATGGGGTCGAGCCCGCGGACCTTGGCGCCCAGCGCGATGTAGCGTGTGTTGTCCCCGGCATGGTCCTCCCAACCCCCGTCGCCGCACCCGCTCAACGTCAACGTCAACATCAGGCCGATCATTGCCGACACGATCCACGCGCTGCGCATGCGATGACTCCTTGAGGCAAATGAGTCGATGAGCGTTGGCATATGGTACGGCTGCGCGGCGCGGGCGTCGAATGGATCGGACGCTTAGCCGGGCACGGACGCCCGCTCGGAGATGAGCACCAGCTTGTTGTCGCGCATCTGGGCGAAGCCCCCGTCCAGCTCGAAGCGGCTGGTCGTACCCGAAACCAGGTCCACCCGCAGCGACCCGACCCCCAGCTTCACGAGCATCGGCGCGTGGTTGGCCATCACGCCCAACTGCCCATCGTGGGCCGGCAGGTTCGCGTACGTCGCCTCACCCTCGAACGCCTGACGTTCGGGCGTGACCAGGCTGCATGTGAAGGTCTTGGCCATGGGGACTACGCAGGCTCCTCTTCGAACGAGCCATGATACGGCGGCGATTCATGCTGTCAATTGACCGGCTTCCAGCGTCACCGCCTGGTCGGCCCGACCCGCCACCGCCTGGTCGTGCGTGACCATCACGATCGTCTGGCCCTCGGCGTTGAGCTCGGCAAACAGGTCGAGAATCCGCCCGCCCGACTCGGCATCGAGATTACCCGTCGGTTCGTCGGCCAGAAGCAGGTCCGGCGCATTCACCAGCGCCCGGGCGATGGCGACCCGCTGCCGCTCACCCCCGCTGAGCTCGCGCGGCCGATGGCGCAGGCGATGATCCAGACCCACCCGCGCAAGGATGCCCGTCGCGCGCTCCTTCCGCGGCTTATCCTCTCCCCGCCGCGGCCGGGAGCCGATCATTTCCGTAATCATCACGTTCTCAAGAACGTTCAACTCCGGCAGCAGATGGTAGAACTGGAAGACGAACCCGACGTGTCGATTGCGGAACCGATCCCGCCACGCCGTCCCCCGCAAGTAGATGTTGGTTCCATCAAACGCCACCGTTCCACCGTCCGGCCGATCCAGCCCGCCGATCAGATGCAACAGCGTGCTCTTGCCCGAACCCGAC
>CAYYPN010000208.1:4513-5808 GCA_964473545.1 uncultured Planctomycetaceae bacterium | reverse complement strand
TTCCACGACACCGAAGCCGGGCCTTACTTCATGAGCAAGGGACCGGATGGCAAAGAGGGCGACTTGACCGGCAACAACACCGACAAGGCCCAGGTCGAAGACAACCTCTTCAGCTTTGAGAGTGAGTGATGTTGCATCCACGGCATACCAACACGACACCGCACACCGAAAGCCGCCCAAGGGCTGATCGCGGTAACGCCTCGCGCCGTGTCGGATGTCGGATGTTGGATGTCGGATATGTTCCGACTCGCCACATCCGACCTCGGCCATCCGGCATCGTTCATGGTTTTACCCTGATCGAACTATTGGTCGTGATCGGCATCATCGTGTTGCTGATCGCGGTGGGGCTGCCGGCCACGACGGCGATGATCAAGTCGGCCGAGGAAAAGGGCGCGATCAGCACGATCGACAGCGCCGTCGCCGCCGCCCGCGCCTTCGCCACCCGCCCCCGCGTCGTCCAGGGCGGCGAATACATGGGCGCCGCGGCACTGTTCGCCCCCGACAACTCCATTCGCATCATTCGCCACAGCAGCTATGTCAACGGCCGCCCGGAGTTCAAGGATGTCAGTGACGCGCAGCCGATCGAACTGCCCGACATCATGGGCGTCGTCGGCATGGCCCGTACCAACAGTTCATCCGACGTGCGGTTGACCCCGATGGCGATGGCGGTGACCTCTCCGCCGCGTCAAGGGGCCTTCGCGGTTCGGTTCGATCGGCATGGTGTGCTGATCACCAGTGGGTACAGCAGCGGCCACCTCTATTACGACGTCGATGACTCCGGAGGTATTAACGGCGGCTCGGGCAACACGGATGAGAGCCTGCCTTGCGTGGTCGCGGTCGTCGCCTACAACCGTGAACTCCTGCGCGGCGCCGAGGGGAGCGACCTGGCCACCGAAGACACCGGCTCCAGCGCTGAAGGGAGCTGGATTCTGCAGAACGGCGTCCCCATGCTGTTCAACCGTTACTCGGGCGCTCGCGTGAAGGAGCAGCCGTGATGTGGCACATTCGAAATTCAAAATTCGAGATTCGAAATTCCGCCCGAACGGGCGGATTCACGCTGATCGAACTGCTCATGGCGATGTTCATTCTGGCCATCGGGTTGGTCGCGATCGCGTCGATCTTCCCCGTCTCCAGCTACATCCAGAAGCAGACGTTCAACGAGACGATGACCCTGCAGATCAAACGCAACGCCGAGTCGATCCTGGCCAGCCGCTGACACCCGTTACCGCTCCCGTACCCGCTCCCGATACCGATGCCGACAAAAGGTTCTTCTGTTGTTCGGTTTTTCGGTTGTT
>CAYYPN010000208.1:0-4503 GCA_964473545.1 uncultured Planctomycetaceae bacterium | reverse complement strand
TATGCCATGCCGGTTGATATGGGAGCGGAACCGGCCAGCGTCAGCCCGATCAGCAACCTCGACACGCAGTACCCCACGAGCGTGCGCTGCTATCCGCTGATGCTCGATGCCGACAACGACGGCGTCGACGACGGTAACCACGACCAACGTGAGTTCTACTGGGTCCCGCTGGTCCAGAAGGACGACACCCAATGGCGCGTGTTCGCCTTCATCCTCAGCAAGAAGAAAGACGTGGACTACACCTGGGGCGTGGGCAGCAATACGGCCAATCCCGACGATGCCCCCGCGGTGCCGAAGGTTCGAAACATCAGCGCTTCGGTCGATCACTACGACCCCAACGGCTTCACGGTGCTCGATATTCCGAGTAACAACCCGGGCACGATGGACAATCCAACCACGATCATTCAGCCCGGCAACCAGGTGCTCAGCGAGAACGGTCAGATTCTTCAAGTCCGTTCATTCCACGAGAATGATGAGGGCGAGTCGATCTTTACGCAGTTGCGGGTCAGCGGCGAGATTACGACGTTGAATAGCTTGTGGTTCGGCGTCCCCGCGAAAGCCGGCCAGCCCAGCCCCACGCGACGCATCATCGTCCTCGGGGGAGAGGCGGTGAAGCCATGAAGTACGGCATACGGCATAAGGCATGCGGCATACGGCCGCGATCGACCGGCTTCACGCTCGCCGAGCTGCTGGTGGCGGTGGCGATTACTTCGGTGATCATCCTGGCGGTGAGCCAGGTGTTTGACGCGGTACGCGAGTCGGTCAGTCGCGGGCAGAGCGGCGGGGAGATCCTCGCCAACAGCCGCATCATCGGCGACCAGATCGAACGCGATTTCCTCCACATGGTCGGCCCCAAAGACGGCGGCATCCTCGTCATCGTCAACCAACGCATCGACGGCGTCCGCACCCACGAAGATGAACCCGCCGGCCTGGGTAACCTTCAGAACCGCCGCGTTGACCAGTTGCTGTTCATCTGCCGCCGCGCGAATGAGGAGCCAATGACCCCGGGCGGGACCGGCAATTTCAACAACAGTTCCGAAGCCTCATTCCTGCGGATGTGGTACGGCCACGGCCAGCGCACCGCGGCCGACGGCATGGACGACGGCAACTTCGACGTCGTCGATGGCGCCAACGAGTTCGCCTCCGACTGGATCCTTTCGCGACAGGCGCTGTTTCTCGATCCCACGGGGGGCAACATTAAAGCACAAACGGCACTCTTTGACTCGCCTATGACCAGCAGTGATCTGGGCTTTACCGGGGCATTGCTCTACAACGGCATCAGCACCATCGCCAACTATGGCCTGACCGACGACGCCAACGCCAACGGCGCGATCGTCGGCTGGGGCGACCCCAACGCCAGTCAGACCGATCGGCTGTGGGAGCGGCTTCAAGCCGACGAATACGCCCCGCGCGCGTACCGGTACGCCTTCATCAAGCAACGTCTGCGCGTGAACCCCCGCCCGATCATGGACAAGACCAACGGCTATGAGTCCTGGCAGATCGCCCAGATGCACGGCTACCTCTCCGGCCACGTCAGCAGTTTCATCGTCGAGTTCGCCGGGGATTATGATCCGATCGATGGCGATATCGACCGCGATGGCGATGACAATATCCAGTGGTACGGCATGAGCAACCTTCCGCCGCTGAGTGATCCCAACGGCTTTGTCGAACAGGACAACACGGACACCGACGGCCAGCCCATCCAGGACGCTTCGCGCTCCCAGGACGGGATCGACGCGGACGTTCGTTTTGTTTTCCGCCACGGCACGCATCAAGCCACCAACTGGCCGAAGCTCATTCGCATTCGGTATCGGCTGCATGACTATCGCAACCTGACCAGCGGGCCGGACGGCCTGCCGGGTCGCAACTTCGAACAGGTCATGCGCGTCGTCACCGACGACTGAGCCTCAGGCCCATGCCTCCAAGGAGGTGCGTTGTGAAAACCCGAGTGACCAATGACGAATGTCGAATGCCTGCCCGCATGCCAAGGCGGCGCGGCAGCGTGATCGTGCTGGTGGCCGCGGTGCTGGTCATGGCCGTGATGATCGGCGTGGCGTTCATCGTGTCCGTCCGTTTCGACCGGGCCGCCACGAGCGAGCTCAACAACCAGAACACCCAGCAGGTCGCCAACCTCGCCCTCGACAAGGTCCTCGCGACGTTGCGCGAGGATTTCTACAGCGATGAGGCGATCGATCCCAACTCGTTCACCAATGATGTCCGCGATGGCAACTTCCTCGACGAGCCTTACGACTACCCCGGCGGTCACGACAAATGGCTGGCGTGGCACGAGCCCTATGACGACGGCGGCACGTGGCGCTGGCGCCAGGTTTCCGATGTCATGGATGACTTCGTCTTCGGGGCGAACAACCAGGACGTGCGGGTCCAGGAGGCGACGGTCGTGGAATCGGCCAACCTCGAATCGGACGACCGTGCCGACGCCGACGGCGATGGCGTGCTCGACAGCCGCTGGGCCCACGCCCCGATGCGGCACATCCGCGGGACCAACTATGTCGTCGCCTATCGCATCGTCGACCTGAGCGGGCTGGTGAACATCAACGTCCACGCCGGCCCCGGCGCGATCGACGGCACGTTGAGCGGCGGACTCGCCCGCTCACCCCGCTGGCAGTATCCCGCTGAGTGGAACCTGCTCAACTGGCTCAACGACGGCAACCACGTGTCTTTCCTGACGCCCACCCAGCGACAGAACGACGCCCAGACCCTCATGGACAAGCGGCTCAACGGCGAGGCGACCGTCCCGCTGGACTGGACCGCCATCCGCGACTTCTTCCTCGACGGCACGATGCAGGGCTACAACGCCTCGGCCCACAACTATCGCTCCATCGGCCAGTACGCCCACGAACTGGAACTCCGTCGCGGCAACGGCCTGAACAGCGTCGACGCATCGACCCCGCTGGACATCTGGATGGCCAACCTCCTGCGCGAGGTCGATCGCAGTGACGACGACCGCGAGACGGTGTACACCGATGCACCGGGAACGATAAACAATTTGGACACGTGGTTCACCCACGAACCGCGCAAACAGATGACCACCCTCAGCGGCGCCGTCCCGATCACCGCCATCGATTGGTCCTCCGACGACAGCGACTTGTCAGGACGCATCAAGAAACTGCTCGAGGACGAACTGGACACCGAGACCAAACGCAATCAAATGGCCAGTGATCTCCGCGACCTGCTCAATGGCAATAACTATTCCCCTTCTAACGACGTGGGTTTCCCCAGTACATTCACGGATGGTGGTTATGGTCAATACGCCGCCCAGATCGTCGCCAACTGGACCGATTATCTCGACTTGGACAGCAAACTCACGCGCGTTACTTGGGCGGGTAACGACTTCTATGGAATGGAAGCACTGCCCTTCATCACCGAGGTCTACCGGCACCGGACATATCGCCTGAATTGGGTGGTCGAGCAAGACGGCAACATGACCGATGTTTATCGCGCGTATTGGGCACAAGAAGGCGATACCGGCTACGCCATCGAACTGGGCAACCCCTTTGCGGATCGCACGATCAGCCTGACTGATCTGACCATTCGTTTCGATGCGGACGGCGGAACCGAGGAGTTGGCTTGGGCCGACGTAACCAATCCGCCTACGCCCGAGTTGTTGCCCGGTGATTCGATCGTGATCTATCACAACCCCGGAGGTGGCGTCGATCTGACAACTTACGTCGAGGGCACGGCTTTCACCGCCGAGGGCCCCAGGATCGACATGCTGGAAAATGCGAATGACATGAACGAGCAGGTCACGGTCGAGCTGATCGCGTTGGACATGGACGATAATCCGATTGTGTACCAACGCGCGGTGATGGCGAAAATCGATGAGACGAATCTACCGATCACCCAGATCGGTGAAGACCTGCCCGATACGGCGACAGAGCCCGACGATTCGGACGATGAAAACGCTCTTGAGCAGCACTATGGTGACGCCGCCGCCGAGGAACCCGGACACAAAGCAGTATCCAACTTCGGCAATGGCAACGACATCAACATGATGCTGATTACGGAAGCGAACTTTGACGTTCATTTCGATGCCGAGCCGGATGATATTGGGACGGACCCGACGGTAATGCCATGGCCCGAGGGTATGGATCCCGATCCGGATACCGAATGGGTGGATCGTCTGGGCCGGCATAACAAGGTCGCTGCCGATGTTGTGGCGGACGAGGGGCCACCCGATCTGCTGTCGAAAACGCGGCATCAGATCCGCATGAACGACAGCGGCGGATTGCACTATCCGTCGGAACTGGCGAATATCGTGGTCCTCGGCCCGCGGCCGGATGCGCCCGTCGGTTTGCAGACGATAGCCGAACGCTGGCGACAGGACTCGACCCTCGACGCAGCCGACGCCAACAACAGCACGATGGATGCGGTTCTCCTCGACCCCAACACCATGACGGTGTTGGCGCAATCGGGGGGTGTGGACACGTGGCGGTTGCCGCATGCGGTGTTGATGATGGATCGGTTTACGCCGCGGCGGTATGA
>CAYYPN010000207.1:0-5829 GCA_964473545.1 uncultured Planctomycetaceae bacterium | reverse complement strand
GGCGAGCTTCGATACCAGTCCGTGACCGAGACACCTGAGTACGACCTGACGATCTTCAAGCTGCACTTCGGTCGCTTGACGGTCAAGGCGTACACCAAAGGCGAGCGCGTGCTGCGCACCGAAGCCATCGCTCATAACGTCGCCGACCTGCGCCAGGGCAGAGTGATCGAGAAGTTCGCGCCGATCGTGACCGAACTGTCGGCGATACTCGACCGCTTCCTCCAGGCGTTGCAGGGCGTGAACGTGGCGTGGATCAGCGAACCGGTGCTGGAGCAATTGCCGCGTTCGACCGTGGTGGGCAAGACGCGGGTGGGCGGCGTGGACATCAATCAACCGCGAATGCGTGCCGTGCTGGAAACGGTGATCGCGCTGGCTCCCGCGCCGCGCGGGTTCACGGCGAGCGAAGCGGCCGCGCAAGTTCATCTCGCCTTGGGACCGAAGGCGACGTACACCGCGCGTCAGGCCGCATACGATCTGAAGAAGCTGCGCGGCAAGGGCCTGGTTGAGAGAATTGACAACGCATCCCACCGCTACCAGCCCACGCCCGATGGCCTGCGATCGATGACCGCGTTGATCGTGCTGCGCGACAAGGTGCTCAAGCCCCTGCTGACCTACAACGGCCGATGCCGCCCCGGCTCGAAGTTCGATGACCCCGACCAGGCTGATCTCGACGCAAGGTATCAGGATATTCAACGTCAGATGCAGCAACTGTTCAGAACCCTTCATATTGCGGCGTGAATGATCGACAAAGGCATTGTCGATTCACAGTGGTTAAGGCGCTAAACCAACGCGCAGCGCCGCGAGCGCGCGTTTACGCTCTTCATCGCTCCCCAGACAGCAGCGTACCCGTAGCCTCTTGGTCATACAGCGTTCAAGGAATCCCGGCAGCGAATCGCCTGCGCGATCCGCGGCGAAGTAAGCCGGGCAAGCGAAGTGGTCCTGATAGACCTGAAGGACCGAGTCGGCATGCTGCTCGTGCGCCTTCATGATCTCGATCATGTCGGAGAAGTCGGCTTTGCCGGTCGATTCATCGATGACTTTGATGCTTCGGATGAAGCCGCTTGCAGGGAAATGCTGCTCAAACTGACGTAGGCATTCGGATGCGCGGTAGTGCTTCTTGTCCGCCAACGCGCGAATGTGCAGCGATCGCGTTTGACCAGCGCTCGTGTTAAATGCAACGGTGTCCCCCGGCTTCGCCCCAATCAGGGCAACGGCGAGAGCGTCATCCGTTGGCAATTCATTCCGGTGAATATCAGGTCGTGGGTCGCTTTCGTCTTCCAAGATGCGCCAATAGGTGCTGTCGTCCTGCTCATCGGCAATCTGCACCGCGACGCCAGGAGCGACCGTGTCCGGTGCCGTTCGATCCAAGTCATGTGACAGCATCGCGACGGAGATGATGCTCTGATGGGCGATCTCCTCGCTCGGATGCCTGCGGAAGAGTGTATAGGCATAGGCAAGTGCCTCATTGCTCTGTTTGGACCGGCGGAGGACTTCGATGACCATTGCCCCGGTTGGTGGATCAACTTCTGTGGCAGGCGGTAGGTTTACCACATCACACTCGACCAGCTCTTGGCGGCCGAACCGAAGCCCAGTGATCGACAGCCACAGTCGTAGAGTGGCCGCGTTGGCCGGTGGAGGCGAAGCCGCCAACGATCCTTGGAGTGCTTGAAGGAGTTCGGTCGTGGTAGATGTGCGCGGTGGCTTCGTTCAGCAGGCCCTGCGGATCAGGGAGTGGACATGAAGTGCGTATGTGTTTGTCGTTCTCAGCCACGATGGTAAAGAAGACCTGTGCGGCGCGGCTGCGAACGTCGATGTCGTTGGGTCTCGCTGCAAGTGCAATCCGCACGTATTCGATCGCCTTGTCATAGAGGCCGTCATTGGCTGCACGGGCAGCGAGAGTGTTAGCGACCCCAAACTCGGCGCGAACGGCAGGAAGCAAATGCGATTCGATCGCGTCAAAAGAGAGATCACGGGGCGATGTGACTACCCACACCTGAGCCGCCAAGTCTTGGCTGGGATTGCTCTGAAGGAGATCGTCAGCGATCGACCGGGCCTTTTCGGTTTCGCCGAAGATGAATAACGCGTAGGCTTCAAGGGCGAGGGCTTTGGGATTGTCGGGATCGTGCCGTTTGGCCTCAAGCCAGAGCTTGGCCGCAGATTGCCGGTGGTCATCAAACATATCGCAGAGCCCGAGTTCAGCTAGGATCCGATAGCGATTGTGTCCCGACATCTGTGACCACAGTTCGCGACGAGCAATCTCAAGATGCGCTCGGGCCTCGGGGATCTTCAGTTGATCACGACACTCCTTTGCCCGCTCAATGCGTCTGCTCGCCTCGGCGTCGATGTCAGTGGCATTGCGTTGGGCGATACTGCCTTGGAGTTGGTCAATCTGTTCCGCCAAAGCGGCAAGATCGCCAGTCCTAAGTTCGTCCAGAGCCTTGGCAATTGCGGTGGTGTTCAGCCAGGACTGTGCTGCATACTCCGTTGCGAACTTTGACTGCTGAAATGCTTCTTCGAAATCATCGCTCGTGGCCGACTGGATGGCTCGCACTTCGCTCCCGGTCATGTTCGCAGCCAATTTTCGCAGAAGATTGGCGAGCAAACGCAGGGAAGGTGGCAAGTCGTCACGGTACTGCTCGTAGAGTGTATTGAGCAGAGCCAGCAGAGCATCGCTTCGTCTGATTTCATCACCCATGAGAACACACCCCGCAGCGTGAATGAACTACCCTGATGCCATCACCCACCACACCGCCGGCCAACCCGTCCCCCGATTGGCGTGAACGGTTACGCCGCCGATGGTATCGGCGGTCTTATTTCCCGGACCGCGGATACCATCCGCGGCTTTGTGGCAGGGTGTGGATCACGCCGGGATGGCGACGGATATATGCCAGTGTGCGGTGCCAGTGGTCTTCATCAAAGATGAACGTGCGCCAGTTGCCTTTCGCGAAGACCGGGCCGGTGTGATCCGTGTCGCGATGGACGGCCTTGCTCATCATCTGGGCCAGCCACTTGCAGGTGCGATCCACATCCAGCCGGCTGGCCGTCATCAACAGATGGATGTGGGTTGGCTCGATGGCCAGTGCCGCGATGTCCCACGGCGATTGGGCGGCACATTGGATCAGGGCTTGAGTGATGGCCTGCTGCATTGCGGCGGACCACTGCACGGGCGGGTGCGTCATGCGCTCTTCGGCCATGCGCAGGCGAATCGGGTCGCCCGGATGGAGCGTGCGGGGTTCGATGTAGCCGATCTGCGCGTCCCAGGCGGTGGACCAATGCCCGCGCGATTCCCCGGGCAGCCATAACCCATACCCCGATTTGACCAGATGCGTCCCCAGCATGGCGGTCGTTATACCACAAAGCCGCCGATGGTTCACCCCATAAAGCCGCCGATGGCATCGGCGGTCCGGGAAATAAGACCGCGGATACCATCCGCGACTTTGTGGGGTTGCATCCGGACATGACCGGTGATTTACTGATCGTCATGTCCATACGCTCATTCGTCGATCACCACTACCGTCACTTCAACGCCGCGACGCTGCGCGAGGCGGCCCAGGCCTACGTCCAGCAACTCGAGCAGGGCGGTAAGATGATGGTCACGCTCGCCGGCGCGATGAGCACGGCCGAACTGGGCCTGAGCCTGGCGGAGATGATTCGACAGGACAAGGTGCACGCGATCGTCTGCACCGGGGCCAACCTCGAGGAAGACGTGTTCAACCTCGTCGCCCACGATCATTACCACCGCATCCCCGACTGGCGAAACCTCACCGCTGAACAGGAGAAGGACCTGGAGCGGCGGGGGTTGAATCGCGTGACCGATACGTGCATCCCCGAGGATAAGGCGTTCCGGGCGATCGAGCACCAGGTCCTCGAACTGTGGCAGGAGGCCGACCGGGCGGGCGAGCGGCTGTTCCCGCATGAGTTCATGTATCGGCTGGTGACGGACCAGCTCAAGCCCGACGATTTCCAGATCGACCCGAAGGATTCGTGGCTGATCGCCGCGGCGGAGAAGGGCCTGCCCATCTTCGTGCCCGGCTGGGAGGACTCGACGCTGGGCAACATCTTCGTCTCCCACAACATCACCGGCGACTTGTCCAACCACCAGATCATGCGCAGCGGCCCCGAGTACATGCACGAGCTGGCCCGCTGGTACATGAAGACGACGATGGACTGCGACATCGACACCGACGTCCAGCGCGATAGCGCGGGCCACGGCCGCACGGTCGCGCCCGACCAGGCGAAGGCGACGGTGGGGTTCTTCCAGGTCGGCGGGGGCATCGCCGGCGACTTTCCGATCTGCGTCGTGCCGATGATCCACCAGGACCTGGGCCTGGCGTGCCCGTACTGGTCGTACTTCTGCCAGATCAGCGACTCGACCACCAGCTACGGCAGTTACTCGGGCGCGATTCCCACGGAAAAAATCACCTGGGGCAAACTCGACGTCGACACACCCAAGTTTGTGATCGAGTCGGACGCGTCGATCGTCGCCCCGCTGATGTTCGGGTACATCCTGAACGGGTGATCGCGATTGCGCCGTTTGGAACGGCACAATACGCCACAACGCCACGCACCTCGCCCGCGGTTCTCCCCCTAACAGGTGGTTTCACGCGCGAAGGCGAGACTTGGGGCATTGCCCCATTGATTCGTGCTTCGGCCGTGTGAATAATGCACCAGTGAGGCAATGACGGTGGAAGTTCGACTCGGTGCAAGCGAGTCTGTAACCGGCCGCTTTCAAAACGAATCGCAAGACGCAAGGAGTCGCTTGGAACTGCAAAAACAGTTCCGATCACGAACCGACACGGACGAAAACGCGTATTAACAGTAGACCAATCGGTGAGGCATCCCGTCTTCCCCCGACCCGCCTCATCGATCCCCCCTGAGGCGTGAGGCCCTCCCCCAGCCCACGCCTCTCGCGAGGCCCAGCCCCAAGGGCCTCGCAAATGCCCCAGGGCGTCTGGCACCCCCTACCAGGCGCCCCTTTTTATTGCGCCCAACCCTGCACTGGAGTTTTCGGTTTTCAGGGCCCCCGCGGCGCGTGACGGCGCGTGAACCTGCAACCCGAAAACTGAAATCTGAAAACCCTACACCCTCTCCGCGATCCATCCCCCGCCGAGCACGCGGTCGCCGTCGTAACACACCACCGCCTGGCCCGGGGCCACGGCGTCCTGCGGCCGGTCGAACCGCACGCGCAGCGCATCGGCGTCATCGAGATGAACCCGCGCCTCGACCGGCGCGGCGTTGTAACGAATCTTCACCGTGCAACCCAGCCCGTCCTCACCCGGCCGCGCCGCCAGCCAGTTGACCTCGTGGGCGAGAAGTCCCTCGGCCGCCAGCGCCTCGCGCGGGCCGACGGTCACGGTGTTCGCATCCGCATCCTTGTCGACGACATAGATCGGGTAGCCCAGCGCCACCCCGACGCCGCGCCGCTGGCCGATGGTGAACCGCTGATGACCGGCGTGCCGGCCGACGACCTTGCCGTCGGCATCGACCACGTCGCCGGCCTGCATCGCGTCTTCGCCGAGCACGTTGACGTAGTCGCCGTCCGGCACGAAGCAGATCTCCTGCGAGTCGGGCTTGTTGTGCACCGGCAGGTCGTGCTCCAACGCGATCTGCCGAATCTCCTCCTTGCGGTAGCGGCCGACCGGAAAGAGCGTGTGGGCCAGGCTGTCGCGCTTCGCGCCGAACAGGACGTAACTCTGGTCCTTGTCGTGGTCGACCCCCCGGAAAAGGGTCGGCACGCCGTCGTGCGGTTGCACGCGCGCGTAGTGACCCGACGCCACGTAGTCGGCGTCGATCGACCGGGCATACTCGGCCAGCCGGCCGAACTTCAAC
>CAYYPN010000206.1:0-5922 GCA_964473545.1 uncultured Planctomycetaceae bacterium | reverse complement strand
CATCACCCACCACACCGCCGCCCAACCCGTCCCCCGATTGGCGTGAACGGTTACAATTCCTGCACGTTCTCGTCCGTGTGTTCAAAGCAGCGAAAACTCGTGCCGAAGCGGCGATTCAGGCGATCCGTCACGTCACCGATGTCGGTGATGACTTCCTTAAAGTCGACCACGAGCAGGCGATCATGCAGGGCCAGCAGTGGCTCGTAGAACCGACGGTACCGCCACGCCTTGAGCAGGATGTCCTTGCGGGCCAGTTCGTCGCCGGGGTAGCTCCAGCGGTCCAGATCGCGCTGGCGGACGTAGCTGCAGAAGCCCAGGATCGCGTCCTTGGGATTGCGGATGATGAGGATGGCCGGCACACCCAACTGGACGGCCCGAACCACGTTGGCACGGGAATGGATAGAGACTCTCATTCAAACTGGATCAACTTTGACCGAGCAGGCCAGTCTAAGGGCGATCCGGGCAAGTGACGATAATCAAGTGACGATAATGTACCCTATCGGCTGGCTCTTGCCGGATGTGAAGGCATCGGGCCACCGCGGCTCGCCGGCCGCCGGCCTGACGAGACGTAAACAAAGAGACGACACGTTGTTACAGAGATGCAAAGTTCGATGGCGCAACAGCCGGTTCTGGCCGATTACCCAGCGTTATCGGGCCTGTCGGTTTGAGGACGAATACCGCCGACGCCGCGACGACTACCAGCGGCAGCTCGACGAGCAGGGACTGGTCTACGACGAGCAGCAGACCATCGCCGCGGTTCGGCGCCGCTTGGCCGACCGCGGCTACACCCCTGCGCCCAAGCCTCTCGGACAGGTCCACACCTTCGCGGCCATCGCCGAGCGAAGCTGGCATCCGACGCTCCTGCAGACGCTCAGCGAGCTGGGGCCGGTGACCAATTGTGACCACGAGCCGTTCGGGTTGAACATCAGCAATCGGCGGGAATTGGCCAGGCGGCGGCAACGCTTCAATAAGCATCTGCTCCAGACGCTCGCCGAGTGCCACGCCCGACAGCCCTTCGACTGGGTCTTCGTCTACGGCGGCGGACGCAGCGTCACCCCTCAGACGATCCAACGCATCCACGAGGAGTTCGGCATTCCGACCGTCAACATGTGCCTGGATGACAAGAACTGCTGGTCCGGGGCGGTGATCGACGGCGTCAACTCGAATCAGAAGGACATCGCCTCGGCGTACGACCTGGTCTGGACCAGCGCGTCGGTCGCCTGCAACTGGTACCTGGCCGAGGGCGGCCGGGCGATTTATCTGCCCGAAGGCTGCGATCCGACCGAGTACTTCCCACGTACAGACGGATACGACATCGGCATCAGCTTCATGGGCGCCTGCTACGGGGCCCGGCCGGTGGTGGTTCGGCACCTCAAACGACACGACGTGCCGATCACGGTGTACGGCAAGGACTGGATCGGCTCGGGCCGGTTCGAAGGCAGCCCGGCGGACCTGTTCAGCCGATCGCAGATCAACTTCGGCATCGGAGGGATCGCGTTTTCCGAGCAACTGACCAACGTCAAGGGCCGCGACTTCGACGTGCCCTGCACCGGCGGAGGGATGTACCTGACCGCCTTCAACCCCGACCTGGCCCGGTCGTTTGACATCGGCCGTGAGATGGTGTGTTATCGCAACCTCGAGGAGGCGGTGGAACTGGCCCACCACTACCTCAAGCGTCCTGACGAATGCCGCGCCATCGCCGAAGCCGGCCGCCTCCGCTGCCTGGCCGAGCATACCTGGCGACATCGGTATCTGACGCTCCTGGGCATCCTCGGCATCACGCCCGCCGGACCCGCCGCGACGAGAGGATCCGAACGATGAAGCTGATTATCGTTGGCTTGAGGCGATCCGGCACGACGATCTTCTGGGAGACGTTCCGGCAAGACGCGCGCCTGGGCTGTTACGATGAGCCGTTCAATCCCAACCTCAGCGAGTTGCCCGAGGAAAATCCTAAGAACTCCCGTCGCGAACTGATCGATCTGTACCAGCAGGACCCGGCCCGTTTCCGTGACATGTTCGAGCCGGTCTCGTTGGAAGCGGAACTGGAGCCGAACCTGATCGATCGACAGGCGGCGTACTTGCGCTGGCTGCTGGATACGCGGGAGCACGTGGCGATGGACCTGGTGCGAGCAAGCATGAAGGTGCCCGCCCTGCACGAGGTCGCCCCCGAGGCGGTCGTGGTGCATCTGCATCGCCATCCCGCGGCCGTGGTCAGCTCGCACATGCTGCCCAGCGGCAGCAAGACCGGCCTGCGATCCAAGGTCGGCGACTGGTTGCGCCACCGCACCTACTGGCGACGTTCCCATTGGTACAACAACTGGGGCTACGAACAACTCATCGACGGCCCGACCCGCGAGCAGTTCGACCGGCGGCGGCGCGAGATCGACCTCGACCCGGCCGCGGTCCGAAGCCTGCCCGCGGTCGGCAAGCTCCTGGCCTGGTGGCGGACGGCGTGGGAGATCACCGAGCGCGATGGCAAGGCGCTGTTCGGCGATCGATTCCTCTCCATCCGCTTCGAAGCATTCTGCCAGGCCCCCGAGCAGACGATGCGGCGGATCTACCAGGCTGGCGGACTCGAATACCAGCCGCTGGATTACAGCGCGGTGCGGCCGGCGAAGAAGCCGTATCGGCATGACGACCCGCGCTGGGCCCGGTTCATGCAGCAACTGCAAATGACCACCCTTGCACAGGACGCGACCTGAACCATGCGCATTCTATACATCGGGGCATTGCAGGCACGCGGGTATGGGGCGGGCGGCTTCATCGGCAGCACCAGCTACTATCGCATGAAGGCGATGGAGTCGCTAGGGCACACGATCGAGCCGATCGACGTGCGAGCTGCGATGGCCGGGCCAACGCTTGTGGACCGCGCCCTGGATCGAATGCGCGGGCTGCGCGCCCCGGCGGCCCTGAAACGGCAGGTCCTCGCCGCCGCCGCGTCACAGATGTTTGACATCGCTTGGTTCGACAAAGGCATCTGGTTCGACCGGAGGCTGCTGCGAGCGATCCGATCGCGCTGCCCCGGCGTGAAGTTAGTCAACTACAATCCGGACGATCCGTTCGGCCACGGGGTCAAGTGGCCCTGGCGCGGGTATTTCGGGGCGATCCCGGAGTACGACGTGGTGCTCGCGCCCCGTGCGGAGAACGTGGACGAATATCGCCGAGCCGGTGCTCGCCGCGTCGAGCACATCGTGCCCTTCTGGGGTTACTCGCCTGACTTGCATTACCCCGAGAAGGTGACAGACGACGAACGGCAGCGATACGGCGGCAAGGTCGGTTTTATCGGATACCACCAGCCGGAACGGGCGGCATCGATCGAACATCTATGCCGGGCCGGCGTTCCGGTGCGGATCTGGAGCCCGGACTGGGCCCAGAAAGCCGCGGGGAATCAGCCCAACCTCCGAATCGAGCCGACCGGCCTGTTTGCCGATGATTACCGCAAGGCGCTGTGTGCGTTTGATATCGTATTGGGCTTCCTGCATAAGGGCCATCGCGACCAGCACACCTCGCGATCGGTGGAAGTGCCGGCCTGCGGGGCGTTCATGCTCGCCGAACATTCCGGCGAGCACGGCCGCCTGTTCGAAGAGGACAAGGAAGTCGTCTTGTTTAAAAACGATCAGGAACTCGTGACCAAAGTAAGCTACTACCTAAATCACCCGCAAGAACGGCGCGAAATCGCCGAGGCCAGCTACCGCCGCTGTATCGACAGCGATTACAGCAACCGTGGTGTGGTGCAACGCATGCTGGCACAAGTAGACGCTTGACTCGCATCAACCCGGACTTGAACCGAGTGACCATACCTCGCACGTGGCAGGGCAACCGTAATGACCAGTGATGCACAACTCACGCAGGGCCACGTGGTCTTCATCCTCAGCCTGCCGCGGTCGGGCTCGACGATGCTGCAGCGGATCATGGCCTCGCACGACCAGATCGCCTCGGCGCCGGAGCCGTATCTCGCGAGCCTGCTGGCCGGCCCGCTGTGCGAAAAGGCCCGCCTCAGCAACGGCGTCGCCGACCAGTCCCTCGTTCACCTGCACAGCACCATCAAGGAAATCGCACACTTCGGCGGCAGCTACGAAGACATCGCCTCCGAGTTGCTGTGTCGCGCCTACGCCACGTTCATGCCCGAAGGCTCACGCTACTTCGTCGACAAATCCCCGGGCTACTGCCATTTCGCGACGGCGATTCACCAGTTGATGCCCCGGGCGAAGTACGTCTTCCTGTTCCGCCATCCGCTGGCGATCGCCTCGTCCTACATCCGCTCCTTCGGGAACAACCGCTGGCGCATCGGCGTATTTGAGCAGAGCCTGACGCAGGGACACGTTGAATTGCTCAAACTGCACGAGAAAATCAAAGACCAGGCCTATGCCCTGCGTTATGAAGACCTGGCGGCGAATCCCGAGGATGAATCCCGCAAGCTCTTCGCCTGGCTGAACCTGGATGCAATCGAGGATTTTTCCGCGGCCTTCTCGGCCACCGATTTCTCGGGCTTCGACTACCGCAAATCCAACGTCGGCGGCAATCTCGACACCAAGCAGATTCATGCTTCAAGCCTGGACAAATGGAAGAAAACGTTCAGCAGTCCCGTTCGACGCCAGTGGGCGATTCGCCATCTGCAAACCCTCGGACGCGACCGCCTGCAACAGATGGGTTACCACTTCGACGACATGATCGACCAGGTCAAAAGCATCCGCGGCGGCGTAGGGCGATCGGGCGTCGACCTGGCCTGGGCGATCTATGATCGAGTGTTTCACCGCCAATAGAAAAAGGGACAACGACAAACGTAACCGGTTTCATAAGAACTTTCGGCGATGAGCTTACGGCGATGAGCTTACTTAACCCCCATCAAGACGTCGGCCACATCGACCCGGGCCAGTACGCGCCGGACCAGTCGCGTCTCTGGGCGAAGGTGCGCTGGCTGAGCGCGCCGTATACGGTGGTGCTGATCAGCCTGCCCATGCTGATCCTGATGTTCGCGCCGTCGGAGTATTACGCCGGCGCGTTTCTTGCCTACATCAACCTGATCATCTCCGGGTCGCTGCTGATCTATCTGCTCAAACGGCAGAGCCTGGGTTCGATGATGCCGGCGATCTCGATCGCCTTTTTCATCATCGTCTGGCCGCTGGGTGCGTTGTATATTGCGCTGCTTCGGCCGGACTCGATGTATAACATCGGGCTGGATTTTTTCTCGACGCTCGAGCCAATCCTTCGGGTGCAGGCGGTGGCGTGCATGTTCCTATTGGGCTATGTTCCGGCTTTGCTCGCACTGATTCCCCGCAGCACGCCTAACACGCTCGGCTATCAGCCGCCGCTCCGGTGGACGCGCTTCGCCCATGCGATGGTGGTGGTGGCCATCGGCATGCTCTTCCTGCACGCCTTCTCCATGGCCTTTCCCCTAGGGGCGCTGGTCGCCTATGTCGCCAACGGCAGCCAGAAGTACCTGGTCGGCCTGTTCTTTGCAGTGGGGGCGTGCTGGTCGGCCTACTCCAAGAAATGGCGGATGGGAATCATCCTGAGCATTCTGCCCGTGGCCGCGATCTACACGCTGGCCAACTCGCGCGGTGCAGTGCTACGGCCGGCAGCCTTCTTCTTCCTGGGCTTCTTCTTCCTCCGCCAAATTCCTCAATACACCAAGGTCTTCTACTTCAATGTCGTTGCCGCACTGGGCAGCTTCTACATCCTCATCGGCAACACCACCCGCCTGATCCTCGGCAATAAAGGCCTGGACAACATCGGCGAACGCATCCAAGCCATGGGGCGCTGGCAGGAGGTCGTCGGTGAGGAGTCCGTGCTCGACGCCACCTTCGGGCGACTGCATTCATCCAGTGGCATTCACGTCATCAGGGCAACGCCGGAGCAGGTCCCCTTCGCCTCGGTCGATCTGGTGCGGTTCATCTATGAGTCGGCGGCCATGATTCTCGT
>CAYYPN010000205.1:4324-5933 GCA_964473545.1 uncultured Planctomycetaceae bacterium | reverse complement strand
GGGATGGCGCGGCGATGTGGCCCGTACCTTTGTCCATTAAACCGACCGAGCCGGGCCAATCCGTGCGCGCGCCGTGGCCACTGGTGACGATGCGTCCGCTGCGCGAGGTCGAGGGTATGAAGCTCGCAGCACTCGTGTACGACCATCGCAATCGCGAATGGCTGCGCACCTCGACCCCCGGCGCGTTCGCCGCCCGCTTCGATCTGCCCGACGCAGCGGCCCCCCTGCGGCCGAACCAGGCCACGCTGCACATCAACATCGCCGCCATCGGACGCACCGTCCGCATCCTCGGCGTTGCCGACGGCGGGCCGATCGAACTGGCATCCATCGAGTCCCCCGACGGCCTGCGCGAGGTCGACCTGCCGCTCGAACGACTCGATGGCCCGCTGGATAGCGTGACCCTGGTGGTCGATGTCGGGCCCCTGGCCGACCCGACGCAGGGCCTGGAGTCGCAGTCGGGCATGTGGCAGATTCATCAGCTTGCCTTGGACGTGACCGGCGTCGTCGCGCCCGCTCCCACGGATACCGCACCATGAACACAAACACCGACCAGTCCATGGTCAAGACCGTCGACCTGACCAAGCGGTTCGGCTCGTTCACCGCCCTCGACGCGTTGAACATCGAACTGCGCCCGGGCCAGATCCTCGGGTTCATCGGGCCCAACGGCGCCGGTAAGACCACGGCCATCCGCATTCTCGTCGGCCTCAGTCGCCCGACCGAGGGCCAGGCCTTCGTCAACGGCGTCGACTGCACACGCCAGACCAACCGCATCAAGCAACTTGTCGGGTTCATGCCCGACACGTTCGGCGCTTACGACAACATGCGCGTCCGTGAATACCTCGACTTCTTCGGGGCCGCGTTCCGCATGCCCCGGGCCAAACGCATCAAACGCGTCGATGAAGTCATGGAACTGACCGGCTCGACTTACATGAAAGACCTGTACGTCGACGCGCTCAGCCACGGCATGAAACAGCGCGTCGGCGTGGCCCGGACGTTGATGCACGACCCGCCGCTGCTGATCCTCGACGAACCGGCGAACGGCCTGGACCCCAACGCCCGCATCGAGATGCGGCAACTGCTGCTCCGACTCGCCGAAATGGGCAAGACGATCATCGTCACCAGCCACATCCTCCCCGAGCTGTCGCGCATCTGTGACACCGTCGCCATCATCACCGAGGGCAAGTTGCGGGCGTTCGGCCCGCTCGACCAGATCATGCGCGACATCAGCCAGCGCCGCATCATCGAAGTCCAACTCACCGGCCAGCAGCACGTGCAACGCCTCGCTGAACTGCTCAAAAGCAACGATGCGGTCGCGGATGTGACTCCCAGCGCCGCCGAGGCCGAGGTACGTTTCACGACCGAAGCCGACGACGAACAACTGGCCGACCTGTTGAGTTTCGCCGTCAGCCAGTCCGTGCCGATCGCCCAGTTCCGCGAAGTGATGCTGGATCTGGAAGACGCGTTTTTGCAGGTGACAGGCAAGACCAGTAACCAGTAACCAGTAACCAGAAGGCAGTGGCCGGTAGCCAGTAATCATCACCGGGTTAACGAGTTAACGAATCAACGAGTTAACGGATACATGATCGCCAACCCCATCATTCGCCGTGAA
>CAYYPN010000205.1:0-4224 GCA_964473545.1 uncultured Planctomycetaceae bacterium | reverse complement strand
AACGAATCAACGAGTTAACGGATACATGATCGCCAACCCCATCATTCGCCGTGAATTGCTTGGACTGTTGCGCAAGCCGCAGACGATGCTGCTGTGCGCGGCGGTGATCGCGGCCTTGAGTGCGATCGTCGTGTGGCTGTGGCCCGATGCGGCCAGCGTCAGCCTCGACGGCTCGCAGGCCCAGCAGATCTTCCGCGTGTTCGTGTACGGCCTGCTGACCTGCCTCCTGCTGGCGGTGCCGGCGTTCCCGGCGACGGCGGTCGTGCGCGAACGCAACGAAGGCACACTCGCGCTGCTGTTGACCAGTCCGCTGAACGCGGTCGACATCCTCATCGGCAAGGTCTCGGCCGCGCTCGGGTTCGTCGGCCTGCTGCTCGTGCTGAGCCTGCCCGCCTCGGTCGCCTGCTTCGTTATGGGCGGGATCGACATCCAGCAGGTCATCAAGGCCTACCTCGTGCTCGCGCTGGCCGCGGCGCAGTTCGCCATGGTCGGGCTGGTCGTCAGCTCTTACGCTCGCAAGACCGACTCGGCGTTGCGCATGACCTACGGCCTGACGCTGGCGCTGGCCGTCATCACGCTCGGTCCCTTCAAACTGTTGCAGGGCCGCTTCTTCGGCATCGGCAACGAAGTCCTTTACACCGTCTACTGCATCTCGCCGATCCCCGCGCTGATCGAGATCGTCGGCCAGGGCGACGTCGGTTCGACCGGCTTCGTGCACGAGTTCGCCGGCGGGCCGGTCTGGCGGTACGTCATTCTGGCCGCGCTCGGCATCGTGGTGTGCGCGGTGTGGCTGGTGATGCGGTTTCAGCCGACGCTGCTCGACCGCACGCGCGACTCGGGCAAGGTCACCGATGAACGATCCGGCGGGGCGAAGCTGTTCCGCCGCATCATGTTTCTGTGGTTCTTCGATCCGCAGCGCCGCTCGGGCGCGATCGGCAGCCACACCAACCCGGTCATGGTCAAGGAGTTCCGCACGCGGCTGCTTGGCCGGGCGCACTGGATGATGCGGTTGATCGGCGCGTGCCTGATCGTGTCGTTGGCGTTGATGCTCGCCGCCGCCGGTTGGGCCGCCACCCAGCCCGACAAGCTCGGGTTCCTCGGCGGCGTGCTGGTCATCTTCCAGATGGCGCTGATCATTCTCATCACCCCCGCGCTCAGTTCGAGCCTCATCAGCGTCGAGCTTGAATCGGGCGGCTGGCAGTTGTTGCAGACGACCCGTCTGTCGCCGTTGAGCATCGTGGTCGGCAAACTGCTGAGCGTGGTGTGGACCGTGCTCATGCTGCTGCTGGCGACGGTTCCGGGCTACGCGGTGCTGCTGCTCATTGACGCCGGCTTCACCGATCGGGTGATCGGCGTATTGATCTCGCTGGTGTTGACGGCGACGTTCGCCCTGTTCCTCGGGGCCGCCTGCAGCAGCCTCAGCAAGCGCACCGCACTGACCAGTACCGCGGCGTACCTCGTGCTGGTCGTGTTGTGCGTCGGCACGCTGGTCGTCTGGCTCGGCGAAGGGACGCTCTTCAGCCAGGCGGTGGTCGAGCAGGTGTTGATGGTCAACCCGCTGGCCGCGGCGCTGGCGACGATGGATATGCCCGGGTTTGAAGATTACGAAATCGCACGCACCAACTGGCGGGTGCTCGGCATCGCCTCGGGCGTGCTGGCCCTGTTCCTGTGGTTGCGCGTCCGTCAACTGTCACGACCGAACTAGCAGATTGGATGGGATCGGCTTCATGCAAGCACGCATCGGCATCCCGGCCCGCATGGTGATGGCTTTACTGGTCACGGCGATCGCGTGGCCGACGCTGGCTTTCGCCGACGCGATGTCCCGGGAGAAGCTTTACGACGTTCCGCAGTCGCCGCAAACGATACACGAGCGACTGCCCGAACTCATCGGCCTTGCGTTGGAGCGCGACGACATGCAGACGCGCCTGCAGGCCCTCGATGCGGTGGCGGCGTTCGAGTTGAAGATGCTGGGCGACGCGGTCGTTGGCATCCTGAAACAGGACGATCGGCCGATCATCCGTGCCGAGGCGATCGCCGCGGCCGCGGCCATCGGCCGTGACGATGCGGCGACGATCATTCGACCGTGGCTGACGGAACTGCCCACGGCCAGCCCGGAGCAACGGGACGTCGTGCTGGCGGCCGACCGGGCGATGGCGCGGTTTGACGACGTCGACGCGGTGAGCATCTGGCGGGACCGGGCGATGAATGCCGAATCGCCGATGGCGCTGCGCATCAGCGCGGCCGATGCGATCGGCCGGGTCGCCGGTCGCGGCGAGGCGGCCGGTGATGTCGTCGAAGCGATGCACGACCTGGCGACCGACCGCCGCGGCAACCTCGCCCTTCGGCTGGCGGCGGCGCGCAGCTACGCGACGATTGTTGACGCCGACGCGGCGGCGCCCACGGCGTTGTATGAACAACCCGGTCGTTCGGATCGGCTGGTGGCGTTGACGATGCTTGTTGGCCGTGACGCGGCGACCGCCCGGTCGTTGCGGCAGCGTGCGGCGCGCGACGACAACCCCGCCGTACAGCGTCTGGCTTTGCAGCAGTTGCTCGACGAGGATGCCGACGAGGGTCTGCCTTTGTCATTGCTGGAAGCGGTGATCGATTCGCCGGACCCGGTCGTGCGGCGGCTGGCTTACGAAGGTCTGGCGATGCGTCATCAACCCGAAGCGGCGCGCCTGCTTTTCAATCATCTGGGCGACGGGCATCCGGCCAACCGTGAAGCCGCCCGGCAATCGCTGGAAGCGCTGGCCGCGGTCGATACGCTCGAAGCATCGATTCGGGGGGGCATCGAGCGTGGGTTTGGCGCGGCGTGGCCCGATCGTTCGGGCGAACGCTGGGGCGAACTCGAGCAGTTGTCGATTCTGGCCGGCAAGCTCGACCATGAGCCGGTGGCCGGGGTGCTGGTCGAAGTGGCGTATGACCACCCGCGTATCGAGCCGTCCGTGGCGGCGGTGGAGGCGTTGGCCGGGATCGACGTGGCCGAGACGCACGGGCCGATGGTCGCGCTGTTTGAGCGGCAGATTGAACAGGTGGAGGCGAGCACGCAGGCGGTGGCGGACCTGCCCGGCGATGCCGACCGAGCCACGCGCGACCGGGCGATGGCGGTGTCGGGCGATGCCCGTGAACTGGCCCGGGTGGTGGCGGTGGCGCTGGGGGTCTGGACTGAATCTGATGCGGATGCGGTGCTGCGTTCGGTCATACCCAAGACGCACATCCTCGGCGCCGATGCGCGGGCCGCGGCGATCTGGGCGCTGGGCCACATCCATGCCGGCCAATCCGACGGCGGGCTGACGCGCGCCTTGCTTGGGCGGCTGAACGACTACAAGGGCCTGGAGCCGGAAATGGACAACGTTCGGCTTCAGGCGGCGATTGCCGTCGGGCGCTTCGGGGACCGGGGCGCGGTGAACAATCTGCGCCAGCGTTACGAGGCGGTGGACGAGTCGCTGGAAATCCGCGTCGCCTGCCGCTGGGCCATCGAACAGATCACCGGCGAGGCCCCGCCCGAGATCGAGGTCCAACCCCACGTGGCGCGTGACGCGTTCATCACACCGATCGATCGCCGCTGAGCGCCGTGCGGGCCAGGCGATACAATAATCGGCATGCCCGCGTAGCTCAGTTGGATAGAGCACGGCTTTCCTAAAGCTGAGGTCGCAGGTTCAAGTCCTGCCGCGGGTATTGAGCCTGGCCCACTACCCCTGACGTCATGAGCCTGCGATGGATGCTTTCCTCAAAAGCTTTTCGTTCTTTTTCGTTCTGCTCAATCCGTTTCTCATGATGATCTACCTGCTGGATCTCATGCGGAAACTGGATGGGCTGACGTTTCGCAACGTACTGTTTCGGGCGTCGTTGATCAGCTTTTCGGTGTTCAGCCTGTTCGTTCTTGCCGGGGACGCGATTTTCAGGGACGTGCTTCACGTGCGGTTTGCCTCGTTCCTGATCTTTGGGGGGATGCTGTTTCTGCTGGTGGGGTTCCGGTTTTTCACGCAGGGCCCCGACGCCATGGCGCAACTGCGTGGCGAGCCGCAGCACATCGCCGGCTCGATCGCCTTGCCGTTCATGATCGGTCCGGGCACGATCAGCGCCTCGGTGCTGGCCGGGGCCGAGATGCCGTGGCACCTGGCGATCAGCTCGGTGGCGGCGGCGATGCTCGCGGTGATCGTCGGCCTGAGTCTTCTGAAGCTCATCCATGACCGGGTGCGTAACCGTTACAACGCGCTGGTC
>CAYYPN010000204.1:0-5941 GCA_964473545.1 uncultured Planctomycetaceae bacterium | reverse complement strand
GATGTAGGTCCGGTCGGCGAAGCCGGGGTCGGTCATGATCGTGGCCGGATTGGAATTGACCAGAACGACACGGAACCCTTCTTCCCGCAGGGCTTTACAGGCCTGGGTGCCGGAGTAATCGAACTCGCAGCCCTGGCCGATGACGATGGGGCCCGAGCCGATGATCAGGATGTTGTGGATATCGTCGCGTTTGGGCATGTGAGTCTGTCGGTGTGGTGTGGATAAATCCCGCAGAGAATACGGGAGCAAACCGCTGGGGACAAGCAGGCGCGTGTTGCCGGACCTGTCTGTCCCGAAGGCACGTCCCGGGCCATCCCGATGACTTCGCCACCCCGTTCGTAGCTTGCATGCTACGCCGTTCGGCCGAGGCGGTGGTGAATGACGAGCACCAGCAGTAGCGCCGCCCAGGACCAGAGGAACTCCATGTACTCCTTGGTCACCTTGTCCGGCAAAAGGACCGGGTCCGCCTCGAGCAGCGGCCGAAGCAGGCCGGCGAGGACCACGGTGAGCGCCAGTTCCCATCGCGGCACGAGGTAGCGTGGCCAGTGTCCGGGTGCGTAGGCATCGCGTGAGGCGAAGGTGAACACGGCCGGCAACACCACGCACCAGATGGGCAGCAGGATTTCACCGGCGTTGCGCAGGGTGCGTTGGGGGCCTTGGCCGCCGAGGTTGTGCAGGTTGGTTTCACCCTGGACGTTGGTCTGGGCGAAGTACTCGGGCGAGGACCAGCCGAACAGATGTTGTCCGTAGCTGCCCTCTTCGAGGCCGACGAAGATGGCCGCCAGGGCGAAGAGCAACCAGACCCATCGCAGGCCGCGGGGCATGGTCCTGCCGAACCGGATGAACAGGGCCAGCGCCGCGAGGCCGGCGGCGACGAACAGGATCATCGCTCCCAATTCGTGCGGCGCGATCTCCCGCGTGTACCAGTGGTCGGGGTACTGCGGTTTGATCAGGGCCATGACGGTGAAATGCCCGGCGGTGTAAACCGCCGGCAAAACGACACCCATCCAGATGAAACGTTTGGCCATTGGCGTTGCCTCTCGATCCATATCCGCGAGTTTAGCATCTGGCCCGGGCGACGACCAAGGGGCGGCGGGCCCGGCGTGTCTCGGCGCATTACCGGGCCTATTCTGTACTGCTCGCAGGGACCTGTCTCGCGGCCATGCATTACGCCGAGTGATTGCATTGGCCAATGCGAGGCCTGCGCGAAGACCGTGGCGCCGTTGGAAACATCATGCTGACCAGGATTCATCAAGCATTGGGGCGACTGGGATTACTGCATTGCCGCACGCGGGTGCCGGTGCTGGTGTTCATCGCGCTGATGGCGATGTTGACGCTGCAGCGCGTGGCGGTACTGCTCTACGCGGATCGGGCGCGCTGGCTGGACGGAACGGATCTGGAGCAGAAGGCCAAGGCGCTGGCGGTGGGGTTGCGGTTCGACGTGGTCGTCACGGGCATGCTGGTTGTCGCCCTGTTGCCGATTATGTTTCTGGCCTGGCCTCGCCTGGTGCGCAGGCCGGCGTTCAAGCGCACCGTCGCGGTCGTGAGCGGCGGACTGGTGGGTATGACGGCGTTTGCACTGATGGCCGACGGCTTTTACTTCGTCCGTTATGGCATGCGCCTGAACCATCGCTTATTTGAATATCTGCCGGGGCCGGGCAACGGTTACATCTACGCCCTGATCTGGGAGGAGTATCCGGTACTCGGGGTGGTCGCGGCGGCCGGGGCCGTCGGGCTGCTGGTCGGATGGCTCGTACGGCGACTGGGCTTCAACGACCGGTACAACGTCGGGCCATTCTGGCAAGCCGTCCTCTGGCCGGTGTTGTTCATCGGCCTGGTTGTGCTGGGGATTCGCGGGACGTTGAGTTCTCACGCGATCAATAGCGGCCCCGCGTACTTTCACCCATCGATCACGCTGTCGCAGGTCACGCTCAACGGTCTGTTCACATTTCGACGGGCGTTTGACACCTACCTGACCGATCGCGCCCCCTTGGCGCAGATGTACGCGTTGCTGGAGCCCGACGAGGTTGATCGCCGCGTGCGCGACCTGGTCGTGACCCGTCACGATCGGCTCGTGCCCGACGGTGTCAACCCTTTGCACCGCGTGACGGACTCGGGCCGGCCCCGTCGTGATCTGAATGTTGTCGTCGTGGTTCTGGAGAGTCTGAACTGGCCGTACGTCGGACACCTTGGCGGGCAAGAGGGCCTGACGCCCAATCTGGATGAACTTGCGGCGAACGGCGTCTACGCCGACGCGGCCTACGCCGTGGGCCGACGCACGCAACGCGGCTTTGCCGGCATCTTCTCCAGCTTTCCGGATGTGCCCGCCGGCAGCGTGACCACCCGGCCCCAGGTCGCCGGGACGTTCCTGACCCTGCCCAGACTCCTGCAACGCCGCGGGTATCAAAACCTGTTCATCTACGGCGGGCCCGGTCATCGCGACCACCGACAGATGTACCTGGGCAGCAACGGCGTCGATCAATTCGTCCTCGAAGATGACCTGCCCGTGCGGACCTTTCGCACCAACCTGGGCTACAACGATCGCGACCTCTTCCAAAGCACGATCAAGGTGCTCAATGACCTGCCGGACGACCGGCCGTTCTGCGCGATCCTGCTCACACTCTCGTTCCATCCGCCGTTCAAGTTCCCCGGCTGGCAGGATCTGCCGAACGCGCACGATCAATCCGTTCGCCGCCGCCATGCCATCCGCTTCACCGACCGGGCGCTCGGGCAATTCATCGATCAGGCCCGGCAGCAGTCGTGGTTCGAGCACACCCTCTTCGTCTTCGTCGCCGACCATGCCGACCATGGCTATCCCAGCTACCCCGACGCCAACCGCATTCCGCTGGTGTTCTACGGCCCGCCAATTGAAGGTCTGCAGCCGCGGCGGATCGAACGCGTCCATTCACAGATGGACGTGGCGCCAACCATCATGGGCCTGCTCGGGGGCCGGTACGAACATTGCTTTTTCGGCCGCGACATGCTCGCCCCCATTGATATGCCCGCCATCGCCCCCCTGGTCAACGACAATGGGCGATTGCTTTTTTACCTGAGCCCCGGCGCGGTGACGATCGTCCCGCCCGACCGGGGACGCGACAGCCTCGTCCACTTCGATCCCAACTCCGGCAAGGTGCGATCAACCGGCCCGGCGGACCCGGCACGCCGCGACGACGTGGTGGCCATCGTTCAGTTGGCCGAACGGCTGTTTCGACAGGAGCAATACCGCGTGCAGGAACGCGCGTTGGACGGCCATCCAAACGTGGCGGCCGCGGCGCCGTCCTTCGAACGCGGTACATGGCCACGCTCGTTGTCACACGACACCACCCCCGCCACCGCGGCAGAGGGGATCAACAGGCGCTGGTGTCAGGCCTGCGTCAGCTTCAATCGGTCAAACCCGCCGTGGGGCAGGGTGAAGCGGCCGCCGACGCCGATCGCGCAGGCCGCGCGGTGGCTGGCGCCGATCAAGCCCGCCATGGGCTGCGACTGCAGCGGCTGAGTCGGGTGGTCGAGCACGAGGGCGTCGAGCTGTCCGGCATCGAGGCCTTCGAGGTCGATGCGGGTCGGGCCGACGTCGTTGATCGCCAGGGTCGGGGCGTCGGGGCTGGCGTCGAAGTTCACATCACGCGTGAAGCGTTCGACGCATATATTCCGGGGGTTGGTCATCAGGTGAATCAGCGCCTTGCGTTGATTGACTTGGGACTTGTGCACCTGTGCGTTCCAGACCCGGACGTTGCGCAGCAGCCCCGCGCCTTGTGCGTACTTCGGATCGTTTTCATCGAAGATCGGCACGGCGCACTGCCGCCCTGCATCGAGGTTCAGCACGCATACCCGACACCCGCCGACGAGGTTGCTGATCGTGATGTCTTCGATGATGTCATCGACGCTGAGCAGGCGGACGAAGCTGTGACAGTCTTCGGCGGCCAGGCCGTCGATGTGCAGTCGCCGCACCGGTCCCCAGGTCTTGCCCAGGTTCTGGGCGCGGTGGTTGGCGTCGTTGGGGTTGACCGCAACGAGGTCGTCGTTGGGCACGCCGTCGCCTTTGCCGTCGATGCGTCGGATCAGGCCGTCCTCGCATCCGCCGCCGAGGTGGATGCCGTCCTGGTTGGGCCGCAGGCGCGTGGCCCGCAATCGGATGTCCTCGACCCAGAAGTTCGTGACCTGGTCGAGGCGCGTGTAGTAGCTTTCGGGATTGATGAGCGTGACGTCGCGAAGGGTGAAGCCCCGCACTTTCGTGAAGCACATCATCACGCCGGTGTAGCTGTCGGGCTCGTCGGGTCCGCGGGGGTTGGCGAGGTTGTTGCCGTCCCAGATGCCGCCTTCGATGTGGATGTCGGCGTTGCCCCGCCGGGGGTCGGCGTTGGCGACCAGGTGGCACGACCGATCCACGCCGGCGCCGTCGGCCATGACGATGCGGGCATGTCGATGGACCACGATCCGCCGCCCCGACGGCACGCGCAACGTTCGGCCCACGCGGTACACGCCGGCGGGAATGACGACCCGCGGCGAACCGGCATCGAGGGCTTTTTGAATCGCGGCGCTGTCGTCGGTGTTGCCATCGCCGATTGCGCCGCAGGTGCGGACGTCGATGCCATATGAATCGCGGATGGTCTGTGCGGACATGGGATCACTCGGCAGGTGGGAGGTCAGGCCGGTGACCATACGCCCCCAAGCCGCGGTTGACAACACACGGCCGCGACCCCGCGACCGCCCGCATCTGCTGCCGCGCAGCGGCTTCGGTCAACGGTCGGCGATGAATGGGGCGCCCTTCAGTGTCATAAGCAGACAACGCGCTATAAATTAAAACGCGATGACGAATCACCCGGACAGGCGAATGCCGGGTCTTTATGATGGCCGGATGCGCCCGGATTCGAGTCCACAGACGACCCTGCCGCGTGACGTCCGCCTGGTGGCGGTGGATGTCGACGGGACGCTGCTGCGCTCGGATAAACAATTGACCCGGCGCACCGCCGACGTGATTCGCCAGGCCGCCGCCGCCGGCGTCAAGGTCGTCCTCGCCAGCGCCCGGCCACCGCGCAGCCTCGCCGCCATCCACGAAGTGCTCGGCCTGAATACCGTCCAGATCAATTACAACGGCGCGTTGATCCACGACCCGGCCCGCACGCGACCCATGTTTCACCAGCCGCTCGACGTGACCCTGGCCCGGCGGGTCATCAGCGCCGCCCGGCGCATCGATCGCCAATGCCTGGTCAGCATCGAAATCCTCGACCGCTGGTACACCGATCACTTCGACGAATCGCTGCCCACGGAGACGAGCCTGCAGTTCAAGCCCGACTTCATCGGCCCGCTCAAGGCCTTCCTCACCGTGCCGGTGACCAAGCTGATGCTGCTGGCCCCGCCGGATCGGATGGTGCGCATCCGGCAGGTCGTCGAGAAGCGATTCCTCAAAACGGTGGGGCTGGCGATCTCCGACGCGCACCTGCTGCAGGTCTGCCATCACGAGGCGAACAAGGCCGCGGCCCTGGCGCGCGTGGCCGAACACTACGGCGTGGCGCAGGACCAGGTCATGGCGATCGGCGATGCGCCCAACGACGTGTCGATGCTGCGGTGGGCGGGTTGGGGCGTCGCGGTGGACAACGCCTGGCCGGTCGCCCGCGCCGCGGCCGATGCGGTCGTCCCGGAGAACAACGCCGACGGCGTGGCTCACGCCATCGAGCAATACGTCCTGCACACCCGCGACGACTGACCCCCGGAAGCGGAAGCTGTAGGCCACGCATGGGGTTGCATGGTGATCACTCGGATTCGGAGGCGTCGGTCGCCGGTTCTTCCTCGGCCCGGGTCTTGTGCTCTGGTTCGCTGCGCTGGGCTTTGGGTTGGCGAAGCTGGCAGGCGGCGTTGCCCAGGCGGCTGAGTTCGGTGAACCGTTCCTTGAGTTGGTCGGCATCGACCGGCTTGGACAGGGCGATCTCGTACAGGCGTTCGG
>CAYYPN010000203.1:0-5945 GCA_964473545.1 uncultured Planctomycetaceae bacterium | reverse complement strand
GGTCGCTGCTCGTGGGTGTGGCGGCGGCGAAGGCGCTGGCGTGGTCGCTGGGGCGGCCGCTGATCGGGGTGGATCATGTGCGGGCGCATCTGTACGCCGGGTTGTTGGAGACGCGCGGAACTGCGCTGCGCTTCGATCCGCCGCTGAACGACACCTACCCCGCGCTGGGCCTGGTCATTTCCGGGGGGCATACGTCGTTGTACCGGATCGACGGGCCGCTGGAGATGACGCTGCTGGGCAAGACGATCGATGACGCGGTGGGCGAGGCGTATGACAAGGTGGCGTCGATCCTCGGGTTGGGGTTTCCGGGCGGGCCCGTCGTGGATCGGCTGGCGTGCGGGGGCGAGGCGACGATCGCGTTTCCAAGGACGATGCTGGAGCGGGATTCGCTGGACTTTTCGTTCAGCGGATTGAAGACGGCGGTGCTGTACGAAGCGCGGGGCAAACCCCGGGGCCGGGGCGGTGAGGTGACGTTCGCGCATGACGCGACGAGCCTGAGCGACGAACGCAAGGCGACGATCTGCGCGTCGTTCCAGGCGGCGGCGATCGACGTGCTGATCCGCAAGCTCGAACGCGCCCACGCTTTCATGGTCGAGGCCAACCACGCGCCCCGATCCTTGCTCATCGGCGGCGGGGTCAGCGCCAACAGCCTGCTGCGCCGGCGCGTGGCGGCGTTCGGCGAGGACCACGCGCTGGCGGTGCACGTGCCGGCGATGGCGTACTGCCTGGACAACGCGGCGATGATCGCGGGGTTGGCGCATCACCAACTCCAGGCCGGACGTGTCGATGACTTGAGCCTGGAGGCGATGGCGACGACGGCGTTGCGGTAGGTGGTCGGTTGTCGGTTTTCGGTTTTCGGTTTTCGGTTTTCGGGAAATGACACGTCGCGCGCCACGCATGGCGTGTCTGAAACCCGAAACCTGAAAATTGAAAACTGCCCCCCCATCAGAACGGAAAGATCACCGGCGCCAGCCAGATGGTCAGGGCGGCGACGGCGAGGCTGAGGGGGACGCCGAGGCGGAGGTAGTCGGTGAAGCGGTAGCCGCCGGGGCCGTAGACCATGAGGTTGGTCGGGTAGCCGATGGGCGTGGCGATGGTGGTGGCGGCGGCGATGAGGATGGCCATGGCGAAGGGCATGACGCTGACGCCCAGGTCGGCGGCGGCGACGGCGGCGATCGGCAGCACGAGCACGGCCGCGGCCTTGCTCGTGACCACCGACGCCAGCAGCATCGTCAACAGGTAAATCGCCGCCAGGCAGACCATCGGCCGATCGCCGGCCAGCGCGAACAGTTCGTCGGCGACGAAAGCCGCCAGCCCGCTGGTCTGCATCGCCTTGCCGATGCCCAGCGCCGCGGCGATGACGATGAGCACGGACCAGTCGACCGCGGCCCGCGCCGCCGTGCCCGTGCAACAGCGGGTGACCAGCATCAACCCCGCCGCCACCAGCGCCGCGTGCAGCATCGGCAACCAGCCCAGGGCGACGACCGCCACCATGCCCGCGAGAATGGCCAGAGCGATCGGTGCTTTTTCGTGGCGGGGCGGCGCGGTGTCCAGGCGACTGACCAGGTAGAAGTCGCGGCTGTTGCGCTGCTGGTCGAGAAACCCGTGCGTGGCTTCGAGCAGCAGGGTGTCGCCGGGCTTGAGGACGATGTCGCCGATCTTGCCGGGCAGGCGTTCGCCGTTGCGGCCGACGGCGATGACCGCGGCGTTGTACATCGACCGGAAGCGGGCGTCGCGGATTGTGCGTCCCGCCGCCGGGCAGGTGTGCGACACGACCGCCTCGACCATGACGCGGTTGGTGCGCGGCGCGTCGAGTTTGAACACCTGGTCGGTCGCGGGGACCAGGCCCCGGATCTTCTGCAGGTCGACGACCGATTCGACCACGCCGGCGAACACCAGCCGATCGTTGGCGTGCAGACGTTCGGTGGGTCCAACGGCGCCACGGATCTCGCCGTCGCGATCGATCTCGATGAGGTACACGCCCGGGAGGTTGCGCAGGCCGGCCTCTTCGATGGTCCTGCCGGCGAGGGGGCTGGTCGGTTCGACCATCATTTCGATGGTGTATTCGCGCGGGTCGCCGAGCGAGCCGACCTGGTTGCGACGTTCGGGCAGGAGCCAGCGGGCGAGCAGGATCGTTCCGCCGATGCCGACCAGTGCGACGGGCAACCCGATCGCGGTCATGCTGAACATGCCCAGCCCGTTGAAACCGTCGAGCCCGATCGCGGCGCGCCGGGCGTCGGTCATGCTGTCGGCCTGTTCGATGAGCCAGCCGTTGACGACGAGGTTGGTGCTGGTGCCGATGAGCGTGCACGCCCCGCCGAAGATCGACGCATAGCTCAGCGGGATGAGCAGCTTGCTGACGCTGAAGCGATGCTGGCGTGACCAGTCGCCGACGACCGGCAGGAGCATCGCCACCAGCGGGGTGTTGTTCATGAACGCGCTCATGCCGGCGACGGGAAACATGATGCGCCCCTGGGCCCCGATGAGCGAGCGCGGTCGGCCGAGCAGGTGCTGGGTGATCCAGCTCATTCCGCCGGTGTCGCGCAGGCCCGCGGCGACGATGTAGAGCACGCCGATGGTAATCACGCCCTCGTTGGCCAGCCCGGCCAGCGCCTGGCCGGTCGTCACCACGCCGCCGAGCAGCAGCAGCGTGAGCCCGGCCATGAGAATCATGTCCGGCGCCCGGCGTGTGAACACCAGCCCGGCCAGCACGACCGCCACCACCGTCAGCGTGATCCACGCCTCATAGCTCAATGCCGCGTCTCCCATAGCCGCACGACCGGCGCGCGCATACGATAAGATCGACCAGATGACGCTGAACCTTCGAGTATTATCGCTGCTGATCGGCTGGTTGGGGCTGGCGATGGCCCCGCTGGTCACCGCCTGTCAGTCCTCGGCGCGTGCCGACGATCCTGAGCCGCTCGCGCTCGCCGACGTGCTGGCCGGGCCCAATCAGCCGATCGAGTCGATTCCCGTCGGTGCCCGGCTCCACGCCCCGGCCCCGGCGACTTACACCTATCAACAGATCGAAGGCGCCCCCGAGCCGCGCGCCGTCGAACGCCGTTACGAACCGGCGATACGCGACGGCAATGCCTGGGTCGAACGCACCCCCGCCTTCAACCTCGCCAAACACTACCAGCGCGGCGCCGACGGCACGATCCGCCTGCTCGCGGTCGATGACCTGGATCGCCAGGTCCGCTCGCGCTTCGATGGCGGGCTGGTCGTGTACGTGCCCGGCATGGGCGGCGAACCGATCGAAACCCAGGCCGACGTCACCGTCACCGGCCTCGATGACCCCAACGACCCGGTCGACCGCGGCCGGGCGACGATGCGCGTCTCGTGCCATGCCCGCCGCACCGTCCACGCGCCCGCCGGCCGATACGACGCCTACCACATCGTCACCGACTTCCACGCCAGGTTCGGCATGGCCCAGGTCACCAGCCACACCGACACCTACCGCGCCCCCGGAAGGGGGGTCGTTCTTGAACGCTACACCGAAAAGGGCGTCGCCCTGATCGTGCCGTGGAACAAAAGCTACACGATCGTGCTCACGCGGCATGACTCGGAGTTGTGAGAAAACCGCCAAGACGCCAGGCGGTTGAAATCTGATTAAGGCAATTCGTTCACGGCCTGGCCAGGTACTTGCCGTACTTCTCGCGGAGGGCCTCGGCGCCGTCGGCGCGGCCGGTGGCTTCCAATCGCTTGAGGTAGCGTGACAGCGGTCCGCCGGGCGTGCCGTTGGGCGACCGGTGCTTGGCGTGATGCGGGCCGCCTTCGCGGACGACCGTCCACATCGGGTCGACCGTGTCGCTGCAGGTCTCGGCCATCTTCCACATCTGCTTGCCGTGCCAGTCGATGTAGCGCCGCGCCGCTTCGCCGCACACGTCCGGATGCTCGGCCGCGACGTCGTGCTGCTCGTAGGGGTCGGCTTCGAGGTCGTACAGCATCTCGTCGGGGAACAGGTGGAACCCGTCGTGGAACGTGCGAATCCACAGCCACTTGCCGAACCGCACCGACCGCTGGCAGACGTGGCAGCACTGGCTGATGACCAGGTGCTCGTGGCCGTCAACCGGTCCCTTGCCGTTCATGATCGCGCCGGCGTAGCTCTGGCCGTCCCAGAGGTCGGGCTTGTTCAGGCCGAGCAGGTCCATGAGCGTCGGCGCCCAGTCGATGTTGTAGTGCAGGCCGGCATCGACCTCGCCGCTCTTCCCGCCGGGCCACTTGACGATCATCGGGATGTGGCAGGTGCCTTCGTCGGCCGTGCCGTGTTCGCCGTAGATGCCCAGCTCGCCCTGGTTTTCCCCGTGGTCGGCGCTGATGATGATCGCCGTGTCTTCATAAACGCCCGCGGCCTTGAGCTGGTCGACCATCCACGCGATGCGATCGTCGACGTAGCGCACGGCGGTGTCGTAGCCGTTGATCCAGTGGCGCATCTTGTCGCGGCTGTCGATCGTGTCGACGGTGCGCGGGTGTTTATCCGGGTCGCTCGGGCCGTACATGCCCGGGTCCATCGCCGAGTGGGGTCCGGTCTTTTTCTTATGCCGCGCGATCGTGTCGTCATCGTCGAGCCAATCGGGGATCGGATCATTTTCGAACGGCTCGCCGTACTCGGCGGGCACGCGGTAATTGGTGTGCGGATCCCAGAAGTTGATGTGCAGGTACCAGTTGTCGTTGGCGACGTTGTCGGCGAACCACTTGTGCATCACCGCGTCGACGTCTTCGGCCGACTCGTTGCCGTTCTTGCCGGTGTTGTGGATCTCCATGAACCCGGCATAGAAGTGGTGAGCCGCGTGGCGCTGGCCGAAGGGCGAGATCATCGCGGTGTGGTAGCCGGCCTGTTGCAGTTGGAACGCGAGGCCCTGGTCGACGAACCAGTCGCGGAAATTGCGATCCGGACCCTGGACCTTCGGGTCGGCAGCCGTCCCGCCGTGGCCGACCACGCCGTTCTGGATGCCGAAACGACCGGAATAGAACGCGGTCCGCGACGGCAGGCACGGCGCATCCGACGCGTACACGCCCGTGCAACGAACCCCCTCGGCGGCGATCGCGTCGATCGTCGGGCTGGTGTTGCGGTGATAGCCGTAGCACCCGAACTGGCTGGGCCGCTGACTGTCAATGTCGACGTACAGGATTCTCATGGCAAACCTCACTGCGGATCGGTTGATGATGAACCGGCCACGGTAGCAAATGTCGGCCTGTCTGCAAACAGCCCGCGCCGCGCCGATTGCGACCGCGTCACAGCCCAAGGCGGGACCCGGCCCTTCGCCTTCGCTCAGGGCCGGCTTGGCCGGACAGCGTACCCACCGGGGCGCCCGGTTGCCGCGCTTCAGGTTCTGCCCAACCGGCGCCTCACACCGCCACGGGTTCGTCGGCCACCTGCCACGTCGGCCCGTCGCGCTCGATGCGGCGGTAGAGGGTGTCGCGTTCGACGGGTTGGAACCCGGTCTCGGCGATCGTGCGGCGGAGGTCGGTGACGGTCAGTTCCTGGTGCGTGTCACTGCCGCCGACCTTGGTGATGTCGTACCAGCAGACGGTGCCGTCGAGGTCGTCGACGCCGAAGTGCTGGGCCAGTTGCGAAAGCTGAATCGTCTGCATGATCCAGAACGCCTTGACGTGCGCGAAGTTGTCGAGCACGAGGCGACAGATGGCCAGCATTTTCAGGTCATCCAGCCCCGTCGGGCCGGGCAGGTGCCTGAGCGCCGACGCGCCGGGGACGAACGGCAACGGGATGACGGTCTGGAACCGGCCGGGCCAGTCGTTGGCGATCGCGCGGTCCTGGGCCTCGCGCAGCGTCATCAGGTGGGCCAGCCGATCTTCGATCGACTCGATGTGGCCGTAGAGAATCGTCGCGTTGGACATCAGGCCCAGGCGATGGGCTTGGTCGTGCACGGCGATCCACTGGTCCGAGCGGATCTTGCCCTTGAAGGCCTGGTCATGCACGCGGT
>CAYYPN010000202.1:0-6010 GCA_964473545.1 uncultured Planctomycetaceae bacterium | reverse complement strand
TGACGACGGCCGCGTTGGTCAGTTGCAGCTCGTCGATGACGGTCCGGCAGAAGCGCGCCTTCTTGCCGGTGGCTTCGAGGAGGGTCACGTGAACCTGCGGCAGGATGATGGCCAGGGGGATGCCGGGCAGGCCGCCGCCGGTGCCGACGTCGATGAGGGTTGTGGGTGTGCGGGGGACATCCGGCTCTTCGTCCCCTGGGGACTCGGAACCGGCGTGGGGGTTGGGGGTACGCTCGCCAAACGATTCAATAAACGGGAGCAGCGAAAGCGAGTCGAGGATGTGGCGCTGCCAGGCTTCGTCGGGGTCGCGGACGGCGGTGAGGTTGAACTGCCGGTTGGTTTCCAGCAACAGGTCGAGGTACCGGCCGAGCGTTTGCTGCTCGGCGTCGGAGAGCGACAGGCCGAGGGTCTGACAGGCCTGGTGGAACGTGTCGGGTGGATTACTCATGCGGCTCGGCGATCATGCTGGACTGGAAGACAAAGAACTTCAGTTCGGTCGGGGGCTTCCACGATTCGGGGTGCAGGGCCATCTTGTGGGCGCAACACATGCTCAACGTCGTCGGGGCGTCCCAGCCCTGTTCGGCAGCGACCTCGGGCAGGAAGCAACCGGTCTGCCGACCGCGCGGCGCGTCGGCGACGATGTAAATCCCGTCGATGCCGATGCGCATTTTCAACGGGTCGTCGATCGGCTGCATGGGCGTGAGGATGGACACGTCGATGCGCAGCCGATCGAGTTCGTCGACGGTGACCGGGTCCATGACGAAGCGCGGATCGCGCGTGGCGGCGCCGGCCATGTTGACCAGGTTTTCGATGAGCGGCGATGCATTGTCGAACGTCCCGATGCAGCCGCGCAACTCACCGTCGCCGCGGCGACGCAACGTCACGAAACAGCCCCGCCGTTCGAGCAGGAAAGGCTCATCGTCGGCGACGACCGGGGTGAGCTTGCGCCGATGCACGGCCGCATCGACCGCCCTGCGGGCGATCTCGAGGATGCGCCGTTGCCGGGCGTCGTTGTAGGGCGAGTCGGTGGCCATGACGGTCTACTCCGGCTCGATATCCAGGCCGATGTCGAGGGCGGGGGCGGAGTGGGTGATCGCGCCGACGGCGATGCGGTCGACGCCGGTCCGGGCGATGGCGCGGACCGTGTCGAGGTTCACGCCCCCGCTGGCTTCGAGCTTGACGCCGGGCGCCTGTTCGTCGCGCATCGCCACGGCCTGTCGCAACACGTCCGGGGACATGTTGTCGAGCAGGATGATGTCGGGGCCCAGCGGCAGGACCTGCTTGAGCTGATCGAGCGTATCGACCTCCACTTCGACGAAGGTCGGGGCCGGGTCGAGCCGGCGCGCCGCGGCGATCGCGCCGGCAAGGTCGAGCTTGCCCGAGGCGAGGTGGTTGTCCTTGATCAGGACCGCATCGTGCAGGCCCAGGCGATGGCAATACCCCCCGCCGCAGCGGACGGCATACTTGGCCAGGGCGCGGCAGGCGGGGATCGTCTTGCGGGTGTCATAGATGGCGGCGGAAGTGTCGGCGACCTGTTCGACGTAGCCGGCGGTGAGCGTGGCGATGCCGGATAGATGCGTGAGGAAGTTCAACACGACGCGTTCGGTGGCGAGCATGGAGCGCAACGGCCCGCGGATCGTGGCGATGGCCTGGCCCGGGGCGACGGGTCGGCCGTCGGGGATGGCGACAGCCAGGTCGAGTCGCGGATCGTAGGCCTTGGCGGCCAGCGCGGCGACGGGCAGGCCCGCGATGACGCCGGGCTGACGGGCGACGAGTTGCGCGGCGCTTTGCGCGTCGGGCGCAATCGTCAGGGCGCTGGTGATGTCGCCGCGCGTGTGCATGTCCTCGGCACGGGCGGCGTCGATCAGCATCGCCAGCGAACGGCTGTCGACGAGCCGCTCGAACAGGCGCGGCAGGGGCAGGCTGTTGATGGGGTCGGTCACGAGGCGGGTCCGTTGAGCAGGGGCAGGAGGTGATCGTAAGCGCGTCGCGCCACGTCGGCGGCGGTGGTCGTGTAAGGATACAACTCGACGGTGACCCAGCCGTCGTAGGCGATGTCATCGAGCGCGGCGAAGATGCCGGCGAAGTCGATCGCCCCGTCACCGGGAACCAGGTGTTGATGGACGCGCGAGGCGGCGATGTCTTCGACGTGGACGTGCCCGATGAACTGACGGTACTCGCGCAGCACCTGGCCCGGGGCCTCGCCCACGCAGTAATGGTGGCCGATGTCGCAGTTCATCATGACCCGTGATTCGTCGGCGAAGTGACGCTGCTTGAACGCGGCGAACTGGTCGGCGCGCTCGATGAACAAGCCCGGCTCGGGTTCGATGCCCAGCGTCACGTTGTGCGCCCGGGCGGTATCGAGGCAGGCGGCCAGGCCATCGGCGAACAGGTTGCTCAACTCGTCCGGGTCGCGGCCGACGCAGGGCCCGCCGGGCTGGAGACTGACGCGATCGCCGCCGATCATCGCGGTCAACACGATGGCCCGCTTCGTGAACTCGATGCGGCGTTGACGATCGGCCTGGGCCGGCTCGACCCACGTCGGGTGGTAGGTATCGCCGTCGTCGAAGGCGAAGCCGGTGAAGTTGTTGACGTTGCTGACGGTGAGGTTCAGGTCGTCGAGTTCGTTCTTGAGTGCGCGGGCGTCGGCGTCGGTGAAGGTGTCGGGCCGCATGTGCGGGGCGTCGGCCATGATTTCGACGCCGCGGTAGCCGATGGACGCGATGGCGCGCGCGGCGTGGGACACGTCGGTCGTCTTGAAGGCGTTGGTGCTGAAAGCGAGGCGGGTGGTATCCATGGTCGGTCAATGGGCATTCATGCGGTGGGGAGTGAGCAGCCATCCGTGGCGTTGGCGGGTCCATTCTACACGGTCGCCGACGTCGAGCTTGTGCTGGACGAACCATTGCGGAAACCCGGCCCAACGGACGAGTTTTTTCTGCCGGTCGACGCGGGGTTCGATCGTCGGGCCGCCCCGCAGTTCGAGCTTGACGTGTTCGGCATCGCCAAGCTGATCGAGGATCGGCGCGACGCGCAGGTAGCCGCGCGTGAAGCAGCCGCGCGAGAGTTCGACGCACAACGACGGCGGAACCCGCGGCGTATCTTCGAGCACGTACCACGCCCGCATGTGCCTCGGGCGGTACGGCGGCGCTGAGGCCGTCGGTTGCACGTTGCGCAGCCACATCAGCGTGGCGTAGGCGGCCTTGTGGCGAACCGAACGCCAGTACGCATCCTCGCCGCAGATCCAGCGGTTGTATCGCTTGACCAGTTCGTCGATGCGCTGGGGGGTGAGCTGGTCGACCATGAGCACCTGTGCGACCTCGGCCCGCGCGACGAAGGGACCGCCGGCCCGTTTGACGTAGAGCGTGTCGCCGGGCGTGACGCGGCCGAAGGGCGGGCACGGCACCTGCGTGAACCGCGATTCGATCGCCTTGCGGCCGTCGAGGATCAACCGGTCGTAAGGCGGGCGGACGATGGCGACGTGAGTGGTCAAGACGCTTCCCCGTCGGTTGGCAAGGAGATCGGCAATCAGAATTGCCGGCTATTAAAGACGATGCCGACGCGCTGTACAATGCCCGGCATGAGTGACGAGCCCCATATCGAGTCGCAGGTTGAGGCGGTGTTGATGACGGTGGACCGCCCGATCAACGCCGCGAAGATCGCCGACGCCCTGGAACTGGAATCGACCAAGCCGATCGGCCCGGCGATCGAGTCGTTGAACGCGGCATACGAGCAGGCCGGCCGATCGTTCCGCATCGAGCAGGTTGCCGGCGGATACCAGGTGCTGACGCTGCCCGAGCACAAGGACGTGCTGGCGCGGCTGCACAAGACCCGGTCGGACAGCAAGCTCAGCCCCGCGGCGATGGAGACGCTGGCGATCGTGGCCTATCGCCAGCCGGTGCTGCGGGCGGACATCGAGTCGATCCGCGGCGTGGCGGCGGGCGAGGTGCTGCGCTCGCTGATGGACCGCAACCTGATCAAGATCGTCGGCCGGGCCGAAGAACTGGGTCGGCCCATGCTCTACGGCACGACCCGGCAGTTTCTCGAACTGTTCGGCCTGTCGTCGCTGAAGGACCTGCCCAAGAGCGAGGAGCTGGCCCAGCCATGATGCGAGCGCTGGCCTGCGTGTTGTTGGCGACGGTCACCGGATGCGGCGGCTATGCGCTGAACGGGCGCGTCGTCGAAGGCGGCACGTCACAAGTGCTGGTGGTTCGATCGGACGATCCGCGCCTGGCCGGTCCGCCGATCGCCGACGCCACGGTGCGTCTGATGCTCGATCCGCGCAGCCTCGGCGGCGAGCCGCTGGGCACCGTCAGAACAGGCGAGGACGGTCGATTCACAACATCGGTTGATGCAATCGGCGCAGGTTCGCTTGAATATGAAGTGTTGATCGAGGTTCGCGCCGACAAGCGTGCTTCGGCGCATCAGATCATGCCTCTGCCGGCGCGTGATCGTGTGGTGTTGGTGATCCTGGCGTCGGGCAAGGATACGTTGCCGCCGCCGCCGAGCGATCCGCGTGAGGATGTGGAACGTTACATGCCTTACTGATCGCCCCCATTGATGAGAACGGTCCCGAACCTTATATTACGCCTCCCCCCATCCGCTTACCCAAGGTGATAGGAGGCAGCCGTGGCCGACGCATCTCGATTCCCCACCGTTCTTTTGTTCGGTCCTCCCGGGTCGGGCAAAGGAACGCAAGGCAATGCGTTGGGGGCGATCCCGGGTTTTTTTCATTGTGCATGCGGCGATGTGTTTCGACGCATCAACCCGAACAGTGAACTGGGCAAAGTATTCCTGGATTACTCGTCGCGCGGGGAACTGGTCCCGGATGAAACCACGGTCCAACTCTGGTCCGAGCACATCCAGGCCCAGCAGACCAGCGGCGCGTACAACCCCGACAGCGACATCCTGGTCCTGGACGGAATTCCGCGGAACACCGCCCAGGCCCAGATCATGGATCGACATCTGGAAGTTTTGAAGCTGATTGAGTTGGAATGTCCGAACGAAGATGCGATGATCGAGCGTCTACGTCGGCGAGCCTTGAAGGAAAATCGCCTGGACGACGCGAAGGAGGACGTGATTCGCCACCGATGGGACGTATATCGAGCCGAAACCGCCCCGGTGCTCGATCACTACAGCGACGCGCTGAAGGTCAGGGTCAACGCTCAGAACAGCCCCGCGGTCGTGTTGCGAGACGTGCTGGGCGTGGTGATCGAGATCCAGAACGCCAAGCGTTGAGCGACCGGTTCATCGCCTGAATCAGACCGACGCGGCTTCTGAGCAACCGCGACAGTTGCGCCGGCAGAGTCTGGGCCGCGCCCCCGATTCGCGCCGCGTCCCACCCAGGCACGGTACCGGCCAACGGTGCCCGCCCTGCTCGCAGTAATAGTGAGGAACGCCTGATTTGAATCTGCGCTCGGTCATATTGGGATTCGCCCTGGCGGCCTTTATCGCCCTGGCGACCTACTTCAACGATTATGTCGTCAGCCAGACGCATTTCGTCGGCAATCACCTGCCGATCAGCGTCTTCGGCATCGTGTTGCTGCTGATGCTGCTGGCCAACCCGTTGATCGGGTTGTTCGGCGTGAAGCTGACGCTCAAGCCCCGCGAACTGGCGATCATCGCCGTGCTCGGCCTGGTGGTGTGTCCCTGGCCGGGGTCCAACTATTTCCGCACGTTCTTCTCCACCGTCACCGTCCCCATACACCAATACTCGAATCAGACGGCCTGGCAATCGGCGCAGGCCATGAGTTACCTGCCCGGCGGTTCGGCGAAAGTGCCCGCGGGCCACGTCCGCGACTGGTCCGCACTGCGCGACACGTTCCAGGGCGCGATGGATGACCCGCAAGGTCCGCTGCAAGCGCATCTGGCGGCGACGATGACCGAGGCCGACCGTGTGCTCGCGCCCCAACTGTTCCAGAGCGACGGCCTGCAGGAAGCGGGCAACAAGCGGCGGCTGCTGGAGATCCTCAACCGGACCACGATCGAGCCGACCACGCTCACCCGGGGCCAG
>CAYYPN010000201.1:0-6019 GCA_964473545.1 uncultured Planctomycetaceae bacterium | reverse complement strand
CCAGCGGCTACGAGGAGGCCGCCGGCCAGGGACTGCTTGCGGGGTTGAATGCGGTGCGCTACAGGCGCGGCGAGGACCTGGTGCGCTTCGGACGCGACCAGGCGTACATCGGTGTGTTGATGGACGACCTGGTCACCAAGACGCCGCGCGAGCCTTATCGCATGTTCACCAGCCGGGCCGAGCATCGGTTGCTGTTGCGCGCCGACAACAGCGCCGCGCGCCTCACGCCGCTCGGCCGCGAACTCGGGCTGGTCGATGACGCCCGCTGGCGATGGTTTGAACTGCACAACCAAGCCCGGGCCACCCTGGAAGACTACCTCAAACGCCGCACCGTCGACGGCAGGCGGCTGTGGGACTGGCTGCGCCGGCCCGAAGTGGATGAACAGGCCGTGCTCGCCCAACTCAACGGCGACCCGCTGCCCGCGATGGCCCGCGATCGGCGGCTGATCGCCTCGCTGCTCAGCGACATCAAGTACGAAGGGTTCATCGAGCGCCACCGCCGCGACCACGAGCGCGTCGCCCGCATGGAAGGCCAGCCCATCCCCACCCACGTCGACTACGCTCGGATCACCGGCCTGCGCAACGAAGCGAAGCACACCCTCGACCGCTTCAAGCCCGCGACCTTCGGCCAGGCCTCCCGCCTCGCCGGCATCACCCCCGCCGATATGACCGTCCTCACCCTCGCCTTAACCCGCTGAACAACCTTCGTCTCTCTCCTCTCTACTCTCTCCTCTCTACTTTCGATTCTCCAGCGCCTCCAGCGCCATCCGGTGCATCGGCGACATCGGCACGCCTTCGAGCAAGGGGTCGTTCGTCTCGACCATCCACTGATGCAAACGCCCCAGCAGGTCCCTGCGCACATCGGCGCTCGCCGGGTCCTCGGCGATGTTGTGATGCTCCAGCGGGTCGTTGACCAGGTCGTAAAGCTCCACGATCTCGTGGCGGCTCTGCCCGGCCTCCGGCGGGGGCTCGACCGTGTTCGTCTTCGGAATCCACTGTTGCGACGGGTCCATGAACCCCTTGTTGTAAGTGAACGCCACGATCAGCTTGTGCGTCGCCGTGCGAATCACCCGCAGCGGATCGTAGTAGTCGTGATACGTCAGCTCCGCGAACACATGATCGCGCGGCGTCTGCGATTCACCCCGTAACAACGGGGCATACGAGTATCCCTGGTGGTTATCCGGTTCGGGCAGGCCCAGCAACTCGCACAACGTCGGCAGGTAGTCCACGTTGGTAATCATCTCGTCGTGCTCCGATCCCGCCTGCCATGGCCCACCCGGCCAGCGGAGGATCAAAGGCACCTCGATCCCCGGGTCGTACACCGAACACTTGGCCCGGGGGAAGGGGATGCCGTGGTCGGACGTGAACAGCACCAGCGTGTTGTCCGCCAGGCCGTGCGCGTCCAGCGCCGCCATGATCCGTCCCATGGCATCGTCCACGGTGCGCACGCTGGCTTCGAAGAACGCCATCTCCTGCCGCGCGCCCGGGTCGTCGATCAGGAACGGCGGCACGGTCACCTCGCGCCGCGCCGGCCGATGCGTCGATGGCCAGTGCGTCGGATGCCAGGGACCCCGATGCGGTTCGAAGAAGCCCAACTGGAAAAAGAAGGGCTTGTCCGCGTCGGCCCGACCGGCCAGGAACGCCTCGGCGCTTGCGGCCACCGCCATCGCCGGCGCCCGGTCCGGATCGCTGCGGTCGAACTCCAGGTATTCATCGAACCCGAGCTTGTGCCGCTCCGGCACTTCGTGACAAACGCCCAGCAACGCCGTGTGCCAGCCCGACTGCTTGAACCGCTGACAGATGTGCACTTCATCGTCGTGCAGGTCCCAACTGAAGTGCGCGTGCGTCAGGCCCATCACCCCGTGGCTGTGCGGGTAACGACCGGTCGCGATCGACGCCCGGCTCGGGCTGCATCCCGGGTTCACGCAGAAGCTGCGATTGAACCGCACGCCCCGCTCGGCCAGGCGATCGATGTGCGGCGTGTCGACGGTGCAAATGCCGTAACAACCCAGGTGCTGGCCCAGGTCGTGGCAACTGATCATGAGGACATTCGGTTGAGTGTTCATGCCCCCAATGTACCAACCCTGCCGGGCGCGGGCACCTGTCGGGGTTCAGGTGTGATGGACCAGGGATCGGCCCGTGGTGCTGGTCGACAGCGCGGCGTGGAGGACGCCCTTTTCCCGCCGAAGCTGATCGGCCAGGGCTTTGATGTCCTTGCCCGAGCCGCGAACCATAATCATTTCCGCACACAGGTGTTCGTCGAGGTGGATGTGCGTGGTGGCGAGGATCTTGCCGACGAAGTGATGTTGCACATGGGTCAGGCGGTCGCTCAGGCCGCGCACGTGATGGTCGTAGATCATCGAGATGGTGCCCAGGAGCTTGCGCCCGGACGCCCATTCCTGTTCGACCAGATGTTCCCGGAGCAGGTCGCGCACGAACTCGGACCGGTTGCGGTAATTGCTGGCAGCCACCTGTTTGTCGAGCTTGTCGAACAGCGGCTTTTCCATGGACACGGTGAATCGGGTCAGTTCGGACACGCGATCGCTCCTTCTTCAACCCGCCCAGCATATCGCAAACCCCGCCGCGGGGGTCCTCGCCCGGCGTTTCAAGGCCGGCCCGCTTGCGGGGCGACGGGGTCTTGCCCCGACTTGCGGCGGGCCGCCGGATTTCATATGATTCTGAAAATCGTAATATCGCGGTGCGTTCAACCCGGCGCGCACCGCGTGGGCCGCGGAAGCCGGGCGATGGGAATGGAGAGAACCGATGTCCCCACTGCGTGCTGCTGCATTTGTCGTATTCGCATTGAGTTGCGCTAGCGTCTTCGCCCAGGATTGGCCGAATGAGCCGATCATCAAGCATTCAACCTATCAGGCCGTGAACGGCGATGGCACGTCGGCTTATGCTGGCGGCTTTCCAGTGCGCCTGCGCGGCGTGCTGCTGAACAATCCCGAAGACTGGCTGGACGCGACGTTTCAGCCCAACCCCGGTGCGGGAACCTGGAACCTCGCCGGCCAGTGGGAAATCTTCGTTCAGGCGGTCGACCTCGATGACACGGTCCACGACACGAACCCGAACGCCGCGTTCGACGATTTCGGCGGGACCGCGGCGTGGATGGGCCAGAATTACGCCGGCCTGCCCTGGGTGCACGTGACCTACGACGCCAACGACTGGCAGTCCGAACTGAACCGCCTGAACTACGCCGGCGAGGAACCGTCGGCCGCACCGGCCATTCGTGCCGGCGACCTGGTCGAAATCCGCGCCCGCGGCGGCATGAACTTCCAGGGCAAGATGAACGTCAACGAGCAGCATACGACCGATCCGAACTATGACTTCGAGATTGAGTTGCTCCAACAGGACTTCGGCCGGCCCGAACCGGTCACCCTGACGCTCGATACGTTCAAAGACGGCTCCGATGAGTACCGCTTCGACCCGAACCGGCTGACCGGCGGGGAGCGCTACCAGTCCACCTGGGTGGAGCTTCAGCACGTCCAGCTCGCCGATACCGCCAGCTGGGCCCCCGGGGCCGAACTGGAGTTGACCGGCGCGGATGGGCGTACGCTGACGATCAAGCTGGGCATGAACGAGTCGTTCGCCACCGCCGCCGCGCCCGAGGGTTGGTTCAACGTCTCGGGCATCGTCAACCAGCGTGATGACGAGCGGGACGAAGACGGCAACCCGATCAACCCCAACCGGGATGGCTACTACCTGGTCGCCCTGGAAGCAAGCGACTTCGTCATCCCCGAGCCGACGTCGTTGCTCCTGCTTGCCGGTGGCGGTGTACTGTTCGGGCTCGGCCGTAACCGAAACCGAGTGTGATGAACCGGCGCGACGTGAGAATTCGGCATGGCTGGACGCTGGTCGAGTTGCTGGTTGTCATCGCCATCATCGCGCTGTTGCTGGGCGTGATGTTGCCCGCCCTGTCAAAGGCGAGACTGGCCGCGCGCGTGGTCAAGGCCCACGTCGATCTGCGAAGCATCGACCAGGCGCTGGTGATGTATCAGCAGGACCACCGCGGCGACCCGCCCCCGACCCGCTTTTCGTGCAGCAGCGGTGTGGCCTTTCCCCTGCCCCTGGAGTTGGGCGAAGGCGGATACCTGCAGGTTGATGTTCCTCGTCATCAAGAGCAGACCTTGCTCGAAGATGTCTTCGCGCCCACGCCCGGCCGGAGTTACAAATACCGGGCTCCTGGTCCCGCATGGGCCAACACGAATACCTACATGCCCAACGGGTCGTGGCTGTGGATCCCGGACGACGCGCCGATCTGTAGCGCCACGGAAGGCGATTGGTATAACGATCCGGACAAAGCCCGCGTGCGATATGCCGCCTGGAGCGTCGGCCCCGACGACGGGGCGGACCCCGCGGTTGAGGTCAATAAGCATCCGTTGCCCCAGGTCGCCTGGTATCGCGGCGGTCGATCCCTCGGCCTCATCACGCATTACCAGGATAACAACGGGCTGATCCACACCAGCCCCTGACCCCTTGTATCTTGCGGATGATGCATGGCAGGTTGAGGATCAGCCGGATGGTTGCCGTCCGGCCGAGCGGCAACCATCGCCCGGCGTGTGTTCATCCCCAACCGCCAGTACCTCGACCCCATCACCACCGTGCCCGGCTCTCGCCTTTCGGGGTTCGAAGGTCCGGGTCATGGCGTATAATGACACGCCATGTTTGAACTGGGCATCGGACTACTCATCGGTTTGGGACTGGCCCTCGCCATCGGGCTCGTCTGGCGCAGGGGCCGCGCTCCGCGGCAGGCGACGGTGACCGTGCATTCATCGATCGAGCAGATGCGCTCAGTCGGCGAACTGGTTGTCTATCGCCTGATCACCAAGGAGATTGTCACCGCCGCCGACCATACGTTCGGCGAGACCGGCAAGCGGTACATGTCCTGGCTGATCAGCGAGAAGAAGATGGCGATGATTTTCCAGTTCGGCATCGACTTCCGCTACAACCTGCGGTCGAGCGATTTCAAGATCGAGCCGCGCGACGGTGGCGGCTTCAGGCTGAAGATGCCGGCCTGTCATTACACCACCAGCATCCTTGACATCAGCTTCTACGATGAACAGAACTCGCGGCTGTTGCCGGCGTTGATCCCGGACCTGCTCAACCGCGCCTTCGGGGCCGGGTTCGATGAAACCGAGAAGAACCGCCTCAAGGAGGAGGCCCGTTCCGAAGCCGATCGCCTCGCCCAGGATATGGTCGAGTCGATGCAGTCGGACGTGCAACGCTCGGCCCGGCAGACGCTCGAAGCGATCGCCCGCGGGTTCGGTGTGCAGGACGTCAAGATCGAGTTCGCCGAGCACAAACCCGTGCTGGCCCAGATCAATATTTCCGATAAAGCCGAGGCCCAGATCGAAGGCAAAAGCGCGTGAGTCACTTTACGGGCCGGGGGCGCCGGCCGAGCGGACATTCACAACCGACCGGCCACTTCTCGCATCATCGCCACCCCCTGGAAGGACCCCGGAAGGACCCGGCGGCGCGCGCGGATGGGGTCACGGCGGAATGTGCCGCATGTTTGCGAAAATGGAAAAATGACCGCCCGGCGCGCGCTGCATGGGTTCGCTCGGTCGGTTAAGGGCGGCTTTGGCGCGCTAATTTGCCGAATCGTCCCGGCATATGCATTCCGGACTGTTAATGCGCCGCAGCGCGGGTGGTCGTGCTTAAGGATGCAAGGCGAAGAGGCAAGCGGTCGGGTGCATGCTATGCCGCAAGCGGCTTACGACCCGGGCCAGCCTTTGCGGGTGAATTTACCGTTCCTGGAGATGACGGCGCCGTCGACTTTGATTTCGCCGCCTTCGCGGAGGTCGCAGACCATGTCCCAGTGCAGGCCGGAGTTGTTGGTGTTGCCGGTTTCGGGGTAGCCGGCGCCGACGGCGGCGTGGAAGGTGCCGCCGATCTTTTCGTCGAACAGGGTGTTCTTGGTGTACTGCTGGATCTGGTAGTTGGTGCCGATGGCGATTTCGCCGACCTTGCTCGCGTTGGCGTCGGTCTTGAGCATCTGCTTGAGAAACGCTTCGTT